>CBDVDL010000321.1:0-2454 GCA_965372735.1 uncultured Alphaproteobacteria bacterium
ACGAATGTGCTCATGTTCTCGATGATACCCATAATAGGCACTCCCATCATCTGAAACATCCGCACTCCTTTGCGGGCATCAATCAGCGCCAAATCCTGCGGTGTCGAAACTATGACGGCTCCGGAAAGCTCGGCACGCTGAGAAAGCGTCATTTGAGCATCGCCGGTACCGGGAGGCAGATCCACAATTAGAACATCGAGTTCTCCCCAATCCACATCTTGCATAAACTGCTCAGCGGCCTTATGCACCATCGGTCCCCGCCAAACCATTGGGGTATCCTGCTCGATCATAAAACCGATCGACATGAGACGTAAGCCAAATTTTTCCAATGGGATAATTTTATTCGCTTCATTCATGTGCGGTCGTTCGTCAAGTCCGAGCATCATCGGCAGACTCGGCCCATAGATGTCCAAATCCAGAAGCCCGACTTTGAAACCCTGTTTCACCAAAGCCAAAGCCAAATGAACAGCGACAGTAGATTTGCCCACGCCGCCTTTTCCGGACGCAACGGCGATTTTGACTCGAATTTGAGTCAGTAGAGGTTCGGGTTTCTCAGAGACTTTAGTTCCTTTCGCCTTCGCGGTTGACCAGTAAACTGACACTTCAACCTTACCGATTCCCTCTATCGCTTCCAGACCTTTCTGGACATCTTGTTCGATTTTCTTCGGAATCGCTGCGTCTTTCGAGGTTCCCTCTAACTTGACATGAACATCTCGTCCAGTGATTTCTATGTCCTTAAGCAACCCAAAAGAGAGAATATCCCGGGAGTATCCCGGGTACCGGATGGATTTCAAAACATCTTCGATTGTCTGTCGGGTGAGAGGCATCTGCGATTGCGCCATAAGAATTCTATCCTTTACGAAGTTCAAACGCCCTAAATATACAGAACGGGTTTTTAAAAGTCAAGGACTTGAATGCAATCAGCGAATTATTTTGCTCACGGTAACAACTAAAGTAGATATACTTTGAAAAGCAAACCGGTAAAAAGAAAACCCGGACTCTTTATCGTCCGGGACTTGACATGGGGCACTTTAAACTTATTTTAACTTCGTGGTTGATTCGCACTCTCATTGTGCGGATTTCAGGCCTTTTCCACCGTAGGAGCTATTTATGTTAGCGACCGCAAGGAGGAAAAGGCCTTTCTTTACTTATGATATTTCTCTCCCTTCCACAAAGTCAGCGCGCGGTAAATCTGCTCCACCAAGACCAGTCGCGCCAGCTCGTGCGGCAGAGTCATTTTCGAGAGGCTCAAGCGGAGGGTTGCCTTTTCGAGTAGTGATGGCGAAAGTCCCCACGCTCCTCCAATGACAAACGCCAGCCGCGAAACGGATTCGCTCATCCGAGACTGCAGCCAATCGGAGAATTCTTCCGAACGAAATTCCTTTCCCGTCTGGTCAAGACAAATGATGTATTTATCGCGGGCGAGGGCTTTTTGAAGGCGTTCTCCTTCGACAATCAGCGTTCGCGTGCCTCTGCCGTTGCCCTCCTCTCCACTCCCGGCTCCGACTTCCACTTCTTCAATGGGAAGATAACGCCCGATTCGATGCACATAGTCATCAATCCCAGCGCGGTAATACGGCTCGCGTATCCGGCCTACAGCCACAAGAACAATTTTCATGCGTTTCACCTCTTCATAATCCAGTTCACATAGGAACATCTTCCGCCGAGCCGGGTTCAGCGCAGATTCCCGTAGATTAAACGATGAAATCAGCGCGCGTAACCCAGCCGGAATTGTTCGTTGCGCGAGGGGTGAGGGCACCCGCTCGCGGCGGTAAAAAATTAAGTATTACCGCTACGACGTCTATTTCAAGAAAAGCACTCGGCGCGTGGTTGTCATATCTCCCGCCTTCGCCGTGACGAAATAGATTCCGGTCGCCAGAGAAGTCGGCGCTTCAAATGAAATCGAGTGAGTTCCCGGTTCATAGAGCGACTGTGCTATGGTCGCAATCCGCTGCCCTAAGAGATTATAGAGAGCAATATCAACCACGCTCGCTTTGCTTAAACTCAGCGGAAAGGTCGTCGCGCTGTTGAATGGATTCGGCCAGTTCTGACCAAGGGAAATCTCGATTGGTACTGCGATGTCATCACGAGGCGCGTCCGCTCCCGTTCCTTGATACAATAGCGGCTGGAAAGACACAAGTCCGGCATCCACAACAGCTCCGGAAGGGAAAATGATATGGCTTTGCAAGCGTTGGTCAAACCAGTGAGTATAACGAATGACGGTATCCTCTAAAGAGACCCAGATGGTTATCGGAATTTCAAAGATATGAGGAGCATTTTCCTGCTGTTGTTCCACGGTAATCGCTACCGATGCATCTCCGACTGTCACTTCAATATCGAGCACCGGGAATCCGGCCTGATAGACCCATTGGTCGAAGAACCAATCGAGGTTTTCGCCTGTGACTTCCTCGCAAACTTCCTGAAAATCGTCTGTTTCCACATGCCCATAGAGAT
>CBDVDL010000322.1:0-2448 GCA_965372735.1 uncultured Alphaproteobacteria bacterium
CGATATCCACGCCTACTGTTGCGACATCTTTGCTGAGTTCGCGCAGGTTTTCCGTCGTTGGTTCGGGATTGCGCGGGAAAAGACCGGTAGGTTCTGTGTGGAACGGCACCACATCGCATCCGAGCTGTTCGAGCAGTTCCAGCAGCATCGCTCCCCCCGCGCCATGAACCGTATCGAGCGCCACGCGAAAGTTGCGCGCTTTCAGTTTATCGATTTGCAGAAGCTCAATTGAACAAATCGCATCAACATGCCGCCCAGCAGCGTTCGCGTCCGGCTCGATGATGTTGATTTCCTGCGCCGACGCAGAATCGAATTTGCCGGATTGCACCAGACTTTGAAGCGCTTTGCCTTCGGTGTCACTCAAGAAGAGTCCATCCGGTCCGAAGAATTTTAGTGCGTTCCATTCCGCCGGATTGTGGCTGGCGGTAATCGCGATACCGCCGCGTGCTTGATGGTGCCGGACTGCCATCGAGATAGTCGGCGTCGGGACAATACACAAGTCAACGATGCGGCAACCGGCGCTGGATAGACCCGCAAAAACCGCCGAGCGTACCATCACCCGCGAAGGGCGCGAATCCCCGCCGACAACAATCGGGCCGGGCGCTTTCCCTTGAGCAAACGCGCGCGCCCACGCCAGAATCACGTCAACGGTCAGCGATTTTCCGACGATACCGCGAACGCCGGAGACCGAGACCATGAGTGGGGAAGATGTTTGCGCTGAATGATTCACAAAAAACCCGTGTCTATTTATCGTGAGACGCTGTCCATTCTAAAAATCTATCAACCGACCAAGTTGACAGGCACGCATCAGGCAGAAGCGGCCCCTTTCGCGCAACCTGCACTCCAATATGAATATCGGAAAGCCCGCCCAGATCATGCGCATCCGGGCATAACGGCACAGGCACACCCGCTTCTTGAGCTGTTTGCAGGTGACGCCAGTCCAAATCGAGACGGTACGGACTCGAATTCATTTCAATCGCTTTGCCGTGAGCCGCCGCGCATTTAATAACGGCTTCCATGTTGACGGGATAGTCGTCGCGCGCTAAGAGTAATCGTCCGGTGGGATGACCCAAAATATCCACATGCGGATTTTCCAACGCTCGGCAAAGGCGTTCTGTCGCCGCTTCTTCAGTCATGCGGAACCCCGAATGAATCGAAGCAACGACGAAATCAAAACCGGCGAGCAGTTCATCATCGTAATCGAGGGAACCATCGGTACGAATATCTACCTCGGTTCCTTTCAGAATTCGGAAGGGAGCAAGCTCGCTGTTCAGTTCATCGATTTCTTTCCACTGCACGCGCACGCGCTCGGGAGTTAGTCCTCCGGCGTAAGCAGCCGACTGGGAATGGTCAGCGATGCCGAGGTATTGAAAGCCATTTTCCTGCGCGGCGAGAGCCATTTCTTTCAGCGTTGCCCGGCCATCACTGGCGGTGGTATGAACATGCAGAATGCCGCGCAAATCTTCCGATGTAATCGCCTTGGGAAAGGGAGTTTTGCTTGCCTGTTTGATTTCGCCGCGGCCTTCACGCAACTCCGGCGGAATCGGAGCCATACCCAGCATGCGGTAAATATCTCCTTCGGCTGAAATGCGCCCTCTCAAGTTTTCATTTGTAATCGCGATGCCGCGTTTCTTTGCGAGCTGCGTGAGTTCATTCAAATGCGCTTTGGAACCTGTGGCGAAGAGCAACGCTACCGGCAGTGAGGCCGCGTCGTGCAGGGACAAATCGACTTCGAATCCTTCTGTCGTCCGGCCACGAAGGATTTCATCTTTGCCGGATTTCTCGATCTGGAGTATCTTCGAAATTTGTTCCTGCAACTCAGCGTGTTTATCTGCGCTCGCCTGAACGATAACATCCAAATCGCCGGTGGTTTCATTGCCGCGACGCAAACTTCCGGCGAAAATAACTTTTTCGACGCCGCTAAGTTTGCTTAAGTTCTTTTCCAATGCAGCGGCAGCCGCGAGGGCATGATGACGCAGGTGGCGACCCTCGGTTGCACGGAGAAAAGCGATGCCTTCAAGGAATTTCTGTTGTGTCTTGAGACCAAAACCGGGCAAGTCAATCAGGCGATTGACCCGGCAGGCGAATTCAAGCTGACCTAAACTCGCAATGTGAAGCTTTTGCCAGAGCGCTCGCGCCTTTTTCGTGCCGAGTCCGGGAAGGCGAAGCAAATCAAGCACGCCATCGGGAACCTGCGCGCGCAACTCATCTAATTCCGGAAGAGCCTGTGTCTCGGCGAATTGTTTCAACGTCGCAGCAAGTCCCTTACCGATGCCCCGGATTTCGGAGATGCGCCCGGAACGGGCGAGCTTTTCCCAAGGTTCTTCGAGTGCTTCCAGCGAGCGAGCTGCTCCGGCATACGCGCGCGCCCGGAACGGTGTTTCTTCCGTCAGTTCTAAAAGCGTCGCGTAAAATCGAAGTGTCTGAGCAGCGTCGTGCTTGTCCATG
>CBDVDL010000323.1:0-2444 GCA_965372735.1 uncultured Alphaproteobacteria bacterium
CAAAAGACACGCTGAAAATCGCGGACACGGCTACTATGAAAACCAAGCATTTCATTGTGGTTTCATTGTAAAGAGTAGTTTATTCAAGGAGTCCGCCGATAAGCCGAATTCTGTCGAGGACGATCATCTATCTGGGATGCACGTCGCCATGCACCTCGTGCGGCCTACCCACCGCCTCTTTTGCCCACCGGGCCAGCGGGACTGGCGGTTTACTTGGCTTTGCTCCGGGCGGGGTTTGCCGTGCCGCCATTGTTACCAATGACGCGGTGCGCTCTTACCGCACCCTTTCACCCTTACCGTCGAGCGCAAGTGCTCGAGTTGGCGGTTTACTTTCTGTGGCACTTTCCGTCGCGTTGCCGCGCCCAGCCGTTAGCTGGCGCCCTGCCCTATGGAGTTCGGACTTTCCTCGATGCGCCCTAAGCGCACCGCGATCGTCTGGCGGACTCCGAAATGATTATATTTTCAATTAACAATAAATCCGACACTAGGCAATACGCTCCCGCGTATTGCATGTGTACGATTCAAAGTTGTTTAGTTCGAACTCTCCGAAAATCTCTGCGACGATTACATTTTCCAACACGCAGGAGCGTGTTGGCTAGTGGTGGTAATATTTATGCTCAATAAACAAAAAATTCAACACTAGGCAATACGCTCCCGCGTATTGCATACGTGTGCCCTAATAATTGTCAATCCGGTCTGACATCGCCTCCCCATAATAATCCTGCGCGCTGGACCATGGATAATCCAAGGCATCCTCTACCAATCCAGCCCGAACCGGATTCATGTGTATGTAATTCAATTTCTACCTGAGAAACGACATGCTTGGGACACCCTCTGACCAATATCCTTTCTGCCAAATCGGACCCTTTCCGAGTTGACGTGCTATATAACTCTTGAAGCGATTCATCCATCGGGGTAATGTCAACGGCGGCAGAACCTTGACTACCAGATGTACATGATCAGGCATGACCACGAATCCGTAGATTTCGACTTCGCTTCGTTGCCTGTAAAAACTCAAAGTGTCAAGGATCAATTGCGCCACGTATTCATTATTCAATATTGTCTGTGTTGTGTTTAATCGTGTCGTCACGAAAAATGTCACATCACTCGTAAGGCGGTTTTCAGGAACACGGCGCATAATGAATTTATTTTCCAACACGCGGGAGCGTGTTGGCTAGTATTGGTGATTTTACTACGCAGTTGCTTTGTCCAGTACGTCGTTGACTAATGCATCTGAGAGTGTGTTTTTGTCGCGGGTGACATGGCGGATGAAAAGTTTAAAGGGCTGTTTCTTCTTCAACTCGGTGACCTGCGCGTGCAGTTCCTTCATACGGGGCTCTTTAACTTTCCAATTGCCGGTAACTTGGTTGACGAGAAGCAAGCTGTCGCAACGGACATGAACAGAATCGTTCTTTGTTTTATGGAAATCCTTGTGTTTTCCCAGCCAGCGCAGAAGTTCAATAAGCGCCGTGTATTCCGCTTCATTATTCGTCCGCTCCCCAAGGAAATAGCCTTGCTCGATGAGGACATTATCGTCTTCGTCGGTCAGGACAAAAGCAGCGGCTGACGGGCCGGGATTGCCGCGAGAGCCGCCGTCAATGTAAGCGATAAGTTTCACCGATTATTCGACCAGAATGCGTCCGCATGTTTCGCAAAGCACGATGTCCGACGCTTTGCGGATTTCCACCTGTCGCTGCGGAGGCACCATCGCGAAACATCCGCCGCACGCCCCGCCCATCACATGCGCAATGCCGCGACCATCTTTCGCGACACGAATGCGTTCATAGTGAGCGTAGATGGGTTTTTTGATTCGCATCACGGTGGTTTCACGTGAATGGCGAAGTTCCAGCTCTTCCTGCTCGGTTTCTCCCAGCTTGGCCTGCAACTCAGCGTTCTTGGCTTCAAAGGTTTCGCCAATCTCGGTGGACTCCGTTTCCTTCGCTCCGATTTCCGAAATGATGGCATTTTCACGTGCCAGCAGCTCCAGAATCCGTTCTTCGCCTTCGGAAACGGTCGTTTTGACCGCATCGGTTTGCGTCGTAATGGCGTCGTACTCTCGCGTGGTTTTCACCGAATAAAGCTGCTGCTTATACTTTTCCAGTTTGCTGTCAGCTTCTTCGGTGACACCGCGCAAATGCACCACTTCATTCCGGATTTCTTCTAATTCCGTACGCAAGTCATCAAGAGATTTGTTCAACTTGTCGATCTCTCCCTTGAGCCGTTCGACATCAATAGGCAAGTCGCCTCGGTCCAACGCCAGCTCACTGAGTTGATTATCAATGTCCTGCAAATCCACTAGGAGCATCAGCTCCTCGCGAATATTAACCTCCATTCGCACCTCATTTCAAAGAAAACGCCGGGGCTTTTTATCACTCCGGCGACTTTAGATAAAAAAAAGATGCACACAAAATTTAAAAAGAAGAAAAGGTGTCATTAAGATGAAA
>CBDVDL010000324.1:0-2443 GCA_965372735.1 uncultured Alphaproteobacteria bacterium
TCTCAATATAGGTCGTTTCCCCACCGCCGAGATCTATGACAAAAAACTTTCCTTTTGAATCTCCCGCAGGGAGATTTGTTCCCAGGGGCGGAAAAAATTCATAAGTTCCCCCGGGTATTGTCCTCGTGACCGCGTGTTCTACGGTTACCTTCAAATTTATCGGAAAAGTGCCTGTTTCAACCGCTATCGTATCAAGCTCAGGTGGCTCCGCTTCACAAGTAAAGATATAAGGAAAATCGAAGGTATCGATAAGCCCGCTCTCTACTATTAGAGTGAACCTGAGCGATTTTGTTCCAAGGGCTGTATCAAGCGGGATATACGCCAAAAAAGCGCCATCAGAGGTCACGTCCACAGGACGTCCTGCAGCCTCAAGTCGGGCGTTAACCGGGGACACGTTGCCGAAGAAAAACGTCGTTCGGACGGTGTCCATAAAGACATACGGCGCACCATCGTCCTCGAGTCGCGGGTAAACCAGATCAATGTGCTCCGCCCGGCTTGCATGCGTCAGCATAAAACTGCTGAGGATAATCCCCCATAAGAACAGTCTCACTTAAGCCTCTCGCCAATGGTCGTATATCTCTCGGATGCCTTCCAAAACCAAATCCGGTTCGATGGATACCTCTATCTTTGAATGTGAAAACACCAGCGTAGCAAGCCCTCCGGTTGCGATGACTTTCGCTTGAGTCCCAAGTTCCTCGGAAATGCGACGAATCAGTCCTTCGACCATTTCAACGGAGCCGAACAAGATTCCGGACTGGATGCTCTTTTCGGTCGTGGAGCCGATAACACTGTCGGGAAATACCAGATCCACTTTCGGGAGCTTCGCCGCTTGATGGTGCAAACTTGCGACCGCCGTTTCAAGTCCGGGCGCGATGACTCCGCCGAGATAAGCTCCCTCTTTGTCGACAACATCAAATGTTGTTGCTGTTCCAAAGTCAATAATTATCAGCGGACCGCCGTATTTTTTGAACGCGGCTACCGCGTCGCACAATCTGTCCGCTCCAACCTGCGCAGGATTCTTGCAGCGAATCTTCAGCCACGAAACCTCTTTTGCCGAAACGATAAGCGGCTTCAGTTTGAGCCGCTGCTCTGAAACGCGCTGATAAACCGTGGTCATTTCGGGAACCACCGACGATATCGCCATACCCGAAATCTGCCGGCTTTCTATTTCCGCCATGTCCAGAAATTGCCGCATCAGAACCCACACTTCATCCGCTGTTCGTGCCACACGAGTCGCCATTCGCCAACTGTCGAGTAATTGCGTACTCCGAAAAGCTCCGACAACCGTATGGGTATTCCCGACATCAACCGCGAGCAGAATCTCGCTGTCATTCTGTCTCTGAGACGATTTCGCCACTGTATATTTCCTGAATGCTTCCGTTTGATTTCTTTAAAAGTAATTGCCCGTCGTTCCCGATTCCTTCATACGTGCCATGTACAATTTCAGTACCTGAGTGCACAGCGAACTTGCTTCCGGGTGCAAGTGAAAAAGCCGACCAACTTTGAATAATTTCCTGTACTCGACATTGTAAAAACAAATCATAGAGTTTCTCCAGTCGCTCAAGAATCTGTGCCAACAAATATTCACACGATGAAACCGTCAGACCCGACAAAAAAAGTGAGCAGGCAGGAAGTCGTGTTTCAGTCGGAAGCTCTTTTTTTTCTTGATACACGTTCACGCCGACGCCCACAACAACGCAGAACTTGTCCTTCGCCGAAACGCTCTCTGCCAACACTCCCGCCACTTTGCAATCATCAATGAGCAAATCATTCGGCCATTTCAGTTGCAATCTATCGGGCGAACATTCGCAGACATCAGAAACCGTCTGAGCAAGAGCGATTCCCGCGATAATCGGAATAAAACCCAAGGGCGCTGAGCTCTTTTTATTCGGGCGCAAGAGTATCGAAAAAAGAAGCGCTTTCCCCGGAACATCTTCCCAGCGACGTCCCAATCTTCCCCGTCCGGCACTTTGATGCTCCGCTATCGCCGTCGCTCCCGTCAGATGAAAACGCCCTTCGTTTTCTAAAAGCCAGCGGTTGGTGGAATCAATCTCGTGAAAGAATACTGCCTCACGTCCAAAGCGGCGAGTACGCAACTCTCGCCCAAATTTATCTTGATCCCAGAGCACGGCTATTCTTTATACTCTCCCCAAACGTTCCGCAGTTCATCCGAAATTTCTCCCAGCGTCGCATCGCAAATCGCGCAATCGATAATTACCGGCAACAGGTTTTCTTCTGTCTGCGCTTTCTTCTTTAAATGATTCAGGGAATTCTCCACCTTTATCTTGTCTCGCCGTGCACGCAACTCGTAAAGCTGTTTGCGCTGTTTCTCTTCTACAGCCGGATCGACTTTCAGCAAATCCAGTTTCTCGTCACCCTCGTCTTCATCAAAACGGTTCACGCCAACAATAACGCGCTCACCGGATTCAACTTCTTTCTGATG
>CBDVDL010000325.1:0-2436 GCA_965372735.1 uncultured Alphaproteobacteria bacterium
ACGATAAAATTCGATGAACCGAAGAAAACCGCTGTGGGAAGAATCTCGCCAAAGATCAAAACGATGCAAGGAGCCAACACAATAATCCACACAGGCGCCCAACCTCGCTCAGAGGCAAAAGCGGCAAACATCGTCGAATAGGCGACATTGACCAGATTGTTGCCAATCAGCGTCGTTCCAAGGAAACGCTCGGGACGGTCGGCGAAAAATTTGACGAGCTTTGCCGTCAGCCGTTTCCTGCGCGTCCAGACTTCTAAAAGAATCCGGTCAAAAGCTGTGTAGGCGGTTTCCACTCCGGCATAGAATGCCGACAGAAGTAAAAACACGATGATTAGCGCGATATCCAAAAACCATCCTCCACGCAGCTTGCCCGCCCCGCCGTCGCATCGCGCACCTGCCGATGCACGTCTTCCTTTTCAGAAATCGGCGCGCGCAACTCGAATCGTCCCCCTTCCGCCGAATCACGGGGAATAATTTCCCAACCGCAGCGATTCGCGAGAGTGTACAGTTTGCCGATGTCGTTGAACGACACATCAACGATAAATTTCAGCCGCCGCCGAATGACTTTCTTCAGAGCCGCGTCCAGCGCTTCGCTAGCTGCTGCGCCGTAAGCTCGCGCAAGATTACCCTTACCGAGCTTCGTTCCGCCGTAATAGCGCGTGACAATCACAAGCGTATCCGTCACTCCCGCCGCTTGAATCGCGCGAAGAATCGGAGCGCCTGCGGTGCCGTGAGGTTCTCCGGCGTCACTGCTGTGCTCGCGCCGTTCAGCTCCCAAAATCCACGCGGAACAGTGATGCGTGGCGTCGTGAAATTTGCGCGAACGTTCAGTCAAACGTTCGGAAATTTCCTGCTCGGTTGCAACAGGCAGCGCAAACCCTAAAAAGCGGGAGCCCAACACGCGGATTTCCGACGCGCCGGGCCCCGCAAGGATTCGGAATTCGCCGCTTTCTTCGGGCGCTTTATCGTTTTTCATTTCGCTTCCGAAGAAGTCGTTTGAAACTCGGTATCGCTATAGTCCCGCTTCCGACCTCGAAACAATCTTGACAGTCATTTCGATGCGTTCGTTCGGATTATCTTTGCTATCGCGCGGTTGACTGACAATCTTGTCCGCAACTTCGACACCTTTGATCGTCTGGCCGAAAACCGTGTACTGGTTGTCAAGATTCTTTGCGCGAGCGACGCAAACAAAGAACTGCGAACCGGCAGAGTTGGGATCTCGCGACCGCGCCATTGACAGCGTTCCCTTGACATGATCCTTCTTACTGAACTCAGCGTCCACACTCCAGCCCGGATCGCCCGTGCCGTGCTTCGCTTTATCCGCATCCTTGGAATTCGGATCACCGCCCTGAATCATGAATCCGGGAATAACACGGTGAAACGCGCAGCCATTGTAGAATCCGTGATTCGCCAGATACTTGAAATTACGAACATGATTCGGCGCGATATCCGGATAGAATTCCAGTACGATATCGCCGAACTTTGTGCTGATAACCGCGACGCTGTCGCCGTCAATCGGATAATCATCCGGCCACTTGGCGAGCTTGCCGGTAGGTTCCGCTTTTTTCTCTGTCATTTCAGTTTCCGTCGCTTTCGTGGCTTCAGTCGTCTCACTTTTCGGTCCGGATTTACATGAAGTTACCATAAACAACGCTCCGAGTGCTAAAATGATAATTGTGCGCATTGATTTTCTCCTTGAAATTGATTGAAGATGGTTATTCCTTTTTGCTTGTAATTTCCCTGCGGTGTTGTCTGCTTGCAGCCGACCCTTTCTCGCCGAGCCGGGTTTAACCTGTTCCTTGATTGGATTCTCATTCAAACCTTAATATGAGCTTCCCTTTTTGTGGCTTACCCCTATTTGTGGCGATTGTATAGGGAACCTCGCAGTTAGGTGGATAATCTCGATTTCCAAATAAACGGACACTTACCCTTACTAACTTCAGCTCAGAATAAGGATAGGCAGCTTCTTGACCTTTACTCTTAAAAGAAAAGCATGTGAAAGTTTTCTCATTTTCAATTAGTTGAGTTTTTTTCCAATACTCGCTGTGCATTGTTGTTCTCCAATTCTCTCCGTCTCCTGCACTAATTTCGTCAAAGTTGATTTCACCAAAACTCGCAATCTCATTTGGAATTCTGAACTCAACAAGGTACCAAACTGCTACAAGGTGTCCTTCATTCAGAAGTTTGAAGCAGAGTCTCCTAACTCCTTCTGTGGATGGAATTTTCAGCTCAAAGTTTGTTTCTCTTTCACCTACTCCATTCGACCAGTATAAATGTAGATCGGTTACTTCCTGAGCTTTCCTAATCTGGTGGAATGTCCAAAAGAAACCGATAATAGCAATTGGGAGGACCAAGATCTGTATTAGGAACTGCCCAAGGACGAACCGATCTATTACTGCAAGTACTATCAACATAATAGTAGCAACGAACCATTTC
>CBDVDL010000326.1:0-2416 GCA_965372735.1 uncultured Alphaproteobacteria bacterium
ATAATCGAGGCCAATCGTTTCACAGAACTTGATTATCTCGGTGCGAATCGGAATAACCTTATACCGACCGTAATAAACTGCGCGAGCAAATTGATCACCGATATTAATGCAAAGCCGACACCCCGGACTGAGAACCCGGTAGCACTCTTGCCATGTGAGGTTCAGATTGTTTATGTACTCTTCGTAAGAATTATCAAAGCCGATCTGATTCTCAACTCCGTAATCTTTTAGTTGCCAATAGGGTGGAGACGTAATAATCAGTTGAACAGATTCATCTTCAACCAATGACATCTTGCGCGAATCGCCAATTATAATTCGGTGCTCGTTTGCCATGACCCTATCTTGCTTATTCATCAAAACCACCGCGAGATAACCACCTTGCGGTCGGTGAAGAAATCAATCGATTCCCAGCCGTGCGCTTTCAGGTCGCCCAAGAATGAACCCTTCGCGCCGCCGAAACTGAAAAAAGACATCGGAGCCGCGACGCCGATATTAATCCCCATCATCGATGGCTCGGCTTCATAGCGCAACCGGCGCGCCGCTTCACCGCTGGCCGTATAAATCGAAGTCGCGTTGGCGAGGTCGTGGCTGTGAATTAAATCGAGCGCATCGTCCAGCGTTTTCACAGGCAGCAAACACGCGACCGGGCCGAAAATTTCTTCCTGAGCGATGACCATGTCGCGCTTCACTTTATCGAAAACCGTCGCGCCAATAAAATAACCTTTTTCTTTCACCGACGGATTGCGACCGTCCAAGAGCAACTCCGCACCTTCTTTGATGCCCGTCTCAATATATTCCAACACGCGTTTCTTGTGCGCCTCGGAAATCACCGGCCCTAATTCCACACCGGCATCAACACCGTTTCCCATTTTCAAAGCGCGCGCTCGTTCGACGAATTTATCGCGGAAGGGTTCGTACATGTCTCCGACAGGAACCAGCACCGTCCCGGCCAAACATCGCTCGCCCGCGCAACCGTAAACGGATTCCGCGATATTATCCACGCTCCGTTCCAGATTGGCATCGGGCATGATGATAATAAAATTCTTCGCGCCGCCGAGAGCCTGCACGCGCTTGCCGTACTTGCCGCATTCCGCATAAACATGCTCCGCCACCGGACTCGAACCGACAAACGAAACACCCTCGATATCCGGA
Organism: uncultured Alphaproteobacteria bacterium; assembly: GCA_965372735.1. Classification (GTDB taxonomy): domain Bacteria; phylum Electryoneota; class RPQS01; order RPQS01; family DYHQ01; genus JAUXGA01. Next base: position 1,153 of record CBDVDL010000326.1, read on the forward strand.
TGCTCGAGGATTCGTTGGGCGGCGTCTTTCGCTCCGTTCACCAAATTCACCACGCCCGGCGGGAAACCGGCTTCATCCAAGAGCGCGAATAATTCCATCTGAGACAGCGGCGCTTGTTCGGAAGGTTTCACCACATACGTGTTGCCGCACGCGACCGCGAACGGCAGAAACCAGAGCGGCACCATGAAAGGAAAATTGAACGGCGCGATGCACGCGAAAACGCCGAGAGGTCGGCGAAACGCTTCGCAGTCAATCCCGCGCGCGACATCTTCCAAAACTTTGCCCATCATCAGCGATGGAATGCCTGTGGCGACTTCGACGCATTCGATTCCGCGCTTCACACTGCCGCGCGATTCCGGCAACGTTTTACCGTGCTCGATTGTCAGCGTGCGCGATAAATCTTCAAAGTGTTCGTCGAGGAGATTTTTTAATCGGAAGAAGTAACGGGCGCGTTCGAGGGGAGGAGTTTTGCGCCATTCGGGGAAAGCATCGCGAGCGGCGCGAACAGCGTCGTCCATATCCGTCGCTTTGCTGAGAGGCACTTTCGCCAGGATTTCCGTCGTGGCTGGATTGCGGACATCAAGCGTCTTATCCGCGCGTGCGGCGACCCATTTGCCGCCGATGTAATTCTTGAGAACTGGGGGATTTGCTGTCATGGTTTGCTTCCGTAAGTTAATAATATACCTCTTCTTGAGGGGAATGTCAAGGAGCTTTAGTAGCCGATGTCTTCGTTCCAGAGCTCGCTGTTTTCGCGGATAAAACGTGCCATCATTTCGATGCACTCGGCATTGTTCAAATCAATCACTTTGATGCCGTGACTTTCCATGAATTTGCGCGCTCCAACGAAATTCTGCGATTCACCGGCAATCACACGCGTAAGCCTGAACTGCACAGCTGCGCCTGCGCACAAATAGCACGGCATCAGCGTCGAGACGAGCGTCAACCCGCGAAACGAACCGATGCGTCCGGCATTGCGCAAGCAGTTGATTTCCGCATGTTCGAGCGGATCATTATTCTGAACGCGGCGATTATGCCCCCGTGCGATGATGTCACCTTCCCGCACGAGCACCGACCCAATCGGTATCCCCCCTTCCGCAAGCCCAACCCTCGCTTCTTCAAAGGCGGCGGCAAGTAATTCTGACTCTATTTGAAGATTCCTGATATTCATTTTGCTCACATACTTTTCAGGTAGAATTTCCTCTATAATATAGCATTATATACATAAGTGTCAATCGGATGACTTTTACGATAGAAACTATGCTAT
>CBDVDL010000327.1:0-2401 GCA_965372735.1 uncultured Alphaproteobacteria bacterium
CTACGTAAAGAACATGCTCCTGAGTGACATATCCATAGAGGGAATAGCGCATAGTATAGGTCGAATCGCCCGGCACTGTCAGATTATACGCGCCCGTTGAAGGATTCGCTGTCGTAGCACGTGAACCGTCTTCTAATTCCACGCGAGCTGCGATGGGATTCAGGGTTTCCGAATCGCGCACGGTTCCCATGACGCGGCCATATGTTGATGTGGCGAGAGCCTCTATGACTGCTTCGTAGGCATCGACGAAGCCGAAACCATAAGTATTGTCTTCGCCGATGGTACCCAAATCATGAGCGGTTCGCATCAGAATGGATTTCGCATCACGAACATCAATATCGGGATTCGCCGAGCGCATCAGAGCAATGATTCCCGCCGCGTGAGGTCCGGCCATGGAAGTGCCGCTCCAGCCGCTTTGCTGGTAGCCGCCACCGGGAACACTCGAATAAACCGTTACACCCGGAGCACAAACTTCCGGCTTAATCGTAGAACCATCGCAGTCTGACGGTCCGCGCGAGGAGAAGCTTGCGATGGGATATGGCCACGAATAGTCCGTAGCATTCACAGCACCAATCGAGAAGAAGCTGACACTATCATAAATCGCGTTGGCAGGACTGCGATGTGTCTGAGCGGTGGGACCTTCATTTCCCGCTGAGAACGTCACGACAGTACCCCCGGCTTCAAGGGCGAGAATAGCGGTGTCCCAACGGTCGTCGCAATCCCGATAACCCGTAAAACCGGAATACACTCCCCAACTGTTCTGAACGACATCGGGAACATCGTCAACGGTTCCGGGGTCGCCATCAGGGTCGGCAAACCATTGGAAGCCATCGAGAATATCAGCATCAAGAGTGGCGCCTACACCTTGATCGATGGCATCATCGGCGATCCAAAGAGCCGCTGGCGCTACACCGACCGTGTCTGGATCCGCAATGTTCTCAGCGCCGCACATCGTGCCCATAGTATGTGTCCCATGGCTGTTATTATCAACCGGTGAGGTGGTGCCGTTTACCGGTGAACGCCAGCATTCCTGCCATGGATGCCAGTTCCCGCGCCAGCGATAGTTGAAAGCAGGATGATTTCCGTCAACGCCTGTGTCAAAGCCGCCAATCAGCGCGCCGGAGCCGTCAATTCCCAATTCATACCACACTTCCGGTGCGCGCACAGCGACAATTCCCGGAGGAGGAGTGCTCGCATCATCATCGAGATGCTGCTCTTCAGAACGAATGGGTTCGATCAGCTCAGGCACTGGAGTCAGTTCAATGTAATCGACATCAGCGCGATTCGAGAGTTGACGCGTTGCTTCTTCCGTTCCATAAAAGGCAAAACAGTTCGTAATCCAGTAGGGAGTGTAGCCGTCCACTTCGCCCGATGCGACCAGCGCATCCAAAAGCGGCACGAACCGGAGCCTGACTGCGGTTGACGACTTCCTGAAGGGCTTCAATGACAACCTTGTGACGGTAAACACGCGTGACTTTCTGATAGTAGAGTTCATTATCGAGAGTCCGCAGGTCAACCTGAGCAGTCAGGTGAACAATCATCGAGTGTTTTTCTCCGGCAGGGGAAGATAGAAGGATGTGGTTCAATTCACTGGAAAACTTCTGGATGTCGGCTGCAGCCGTGCCGGAAAACATAACTCCGACTGTCAGTACAAGAAAAAATAATACGAGTCGTGGCAATTTCATGAGTCAATCCTCTTGATTTTGATAAAACAGGGCAAATTGCTCCAATTAACGTATTATATTAAATATACGCACTTTCGCTGTCATTGTCAACAAATAATTCTGTTAGAAGGAAACTTCCCCAATAGCGTTATTTTTATAATTTCAATGGGTTCTGTTCTTTTTCAGCGTGATTACCCCGGAGCTTAGGAGGCGGCGGGATTCATACAAAAGAAAACCCCCGGAAGTTCCGAGGGCTCAAAATTGCGCCTGTCTTTATTAGAGCATATCCTAAGAATATCATGGGAGAATCAGCGGATGTCTCCGCCGAGCCGGGTTCAGCACTGTTTCTTTTACGCCGAACTACGAACTCATCGTGCGTAACCCGGCCGGAATCTGGCACCTATCATCTCCTTGCATCCTTCCCGCAAACAGAGACAGAACTCAGGCTTGGTGTTGCGAAACAACCGAAATGTTTTTGAGATTTGATCTAAATAGAAAACCACGAACATTTAGAGGTTCGTGGTTTTGCATGTGGCTCCGGAGGAGGGACTTGAACCCCCAATCCACCAGTACTGGTGGATTAATAGCTACCCTCAAGTATTCTTCTCAGATATTTACGCCCTGAAGTAGTTTTAAGTCGTTTTTCTCGTTTCATTGCCTCTGATCGAGTTTCATATTTTTCACTATGGATCAACTTCCAGTCAGTTGCTCTTTTCGTATAAAAGGAAACACCTTCG
>CBDVDL010000328.1:0-2382 GCA_965372735.1 uncultured Alphaproteobacteria bacterium
ATCCTTGGATTCTAAATCCGTCTAATCCGGGCAATGCCGCGACAACCGGCGATAACACTCTGGATAACATAGAGCAGATACATCTTGAATCGCCAACCGCCGGAGCCTATACCGTTCAGGTGAGCCATAAGGGAACGTTGTCATCCGACCAATACTACTCGATTGTCGTCACCGGGCTTGCTCCGCCATCGGTTCCTATTGACGATTTAGTGATTTCAGTTGAAAGCGGCAATGCTGTTTTGAACTGGACATCACCCGCCTCGAATTTCAACATTTACGGTGGCACAGACCCCTTCGGAACAGGAACTCTACTCGATACAGAGACAACGACCACGTGGACAGATGTGAATACGTCGAGTCGCCCTTCGCCTTATTTCTATTTCGTGACGGCGGTGGAGTAACTTTGAGATAAACCAAAAGGAGAATAGAATTCGGAGGTGAATCATGCGGAGAATTTTAGCGATTTTGCTTATGCTCGGCTTTGTGCAGGTAAGTTTTGGACAGCTTTCAGGCCCGCTGAGCGGAATTTACGGACCGGGCACCTACCATGTCGTGGGAGATATTCTTGTTCTCTCGGGTGATGTGGCGCAGCTCCAGCCCGGAACAACTTTTTTGTTTGACGGCCCTTTTCGGTTTCACATCGAAGGGACACTCGACGCTGTCGGGAATGACGCTGAGCATATCATTTTCACAGCGACGGAGCCTCAATCTCCCTGGCGCGGTTTGCGGTTTATCAATTCTGCAAGTTCAGGGAGTCAACTCAAATGGTGCGAAATCGAATATGGGCACGCCCAAGGAACCTCACCGCACAACAATGGCGGCGGAATTTATTGCGAGTGGTCTTCGCCGAGTTTCGACCGATGTATCATCCGCAACAACACAGCGGACAACTATGGCGGCGGTGTCTATGTTTTCGGCTCGACCGTTTCACCCACCTTCGAGAGTTGCCACATCTATTCCAATTCAGCTACGGGAGGCGGGGGTGTGGCCTGCGATTCCTGCGGCGGCACCTTCACGAACTGCTTCATCTACGACAACAGCTCAAATGACGGCGGCGGCGTGTTGAGCCTGCTCTCTCTCGCGCCGGCGAATCCGGGCGTGCCGGTTTTCGAGTTCTGCACTATCAGCAGCAACAGCGCAACGAACCACGGCGCGGGCGTGAGTTGCTGGGGTGCGTCCCCGAAATTCAGCAGCACCATTATCTCCTTTTCCAATGGCGAAGGAATCTACTTTTTAGCCAGTGACGAAAGTGTGGTTCACCATTGCGACATATACGGAAATAGCGGCGGTGATATCGTTTTCTACGATAATGATCCGACGCACGGCCCGCCGAACCTTGGCACGATTTCAACGACGAATTCCAACGGAGATCCGTGTGATACGTATTACAACATTTCCTTTGATCCGGAATTCGTAAATCCTCCGCTTACTGATATGCACCTGACCGATGTCAGCCGTTGCATCGGCGCGGGACATTGCACGATTTATCCGCCTTATGACTTCGAAGGAGATTCCAGACCGGATCCCGCAGGCACGTGTTCGGATATTGGCGCTGATGAAAGTCCGCAAGCCTTCCCGCCGATTATCGGTTTGGTGATTTCAATTAGTGGTGGCGATGCCGTTTTAAACTGGCCTGCGCATCCCATCGCGAGCGCATATGATATTTATGGCAGTACAGAGCCGTTTGTTGCGGGAACATGGCTGGCGCGAGTTTGGACGCCGACATCCACCTGGACGGATGTGAACGCTGCTATAACACGTCCGTCACCTTATTTCTACTATATAACGGTTTCGAATTAGTTTCGAGATGGAATAACATGTAATTGAAACCGGAAGTAGAATCACGCGAATGATTTGACACTCTGTTTCAATCACTTCTGACTATGGCTGAAAATTGAGAAAGCCCGGCAAACGCGCCGGGTTTTTTCTCTTTAAGAACATTTTGGTAGTGCCGCACGGCAGTGCGCTTGAGTGCAACACTGCAAGAGAAGTTCCGGCCGGGTTACGCGCGATCGTGCCCTTGGCAGGGGAAAAGTATAGAGCGCTGAACCCGGCTCGGCGGGAGTACCGGGCACGCGGGACGCATGCCGCGGCGAATCTTTGTGTTGGTGGGTGGCGACGCAATGTTGCGGGGGTGGGGAAAGTGAAACGAACGCTATTGACACACGAGAGAGGTAAGCTGTTGGATTCGTGCGAGAAGAGGAGTGAATCTTGGTCGTAAGAGGATGGCGCGAAGCTTGCCATATAGGATACTGGATTGGCTATTCCGGATTCTATGAGGGCAACGAAGCGCATGAAAATCCTACGACTACTTCCTTCACGTTCTGTTTTTTCTTTCATATGTCTTGCGTTTTGCCTTGCGATATTTTGCGTAAAGGCGCA
>CBDVDL010000329.1:0-2377 GCA_965372735.1 uncultured Alphaproteobacteria bacterium
CAGCTCCTCAAGCTCAGCGGGAACGGATGAGTTGTTCGCAACAATATAGAGCAGTGTCCCTCTCACGGTTATCGCATCGAGTCCCATAAGTTCCCAGTTGGGAGTGATGGCACGCAGAACTTGAGCGGTTGTCTCGGTAATCGGCCTATCGTAGCTCAGCATCTGGCCGGTTTCATGGATGAGGATTTCCGCGCTCTTCAAGATCTTGATTTTTTTCTGCGCCGGATTGTATTTCGCCGCGCGAATATGAACGACTGCTACTGAAACGCCGCCCATTATCTGGCGCGGAGTGATGTGAAATGTCGCTTCAGGAAGAAAGTTGTCTTGGGTAGAATTGAGGTCGTAGAAATCCGTAGTTCTCAAGTCATCTGCAAGCAGCGCCGGATTGTAGGTGTCCGCGAGTTCCATCCATTCTTCGGAAATGATTTCGATTTCCGGATTGCCGGACGTTTGCAAAACAACGAGGCGAGTGATTATCGGCAACTCGATTCCCGCTTCATCACTGACCATCGTCTCGCCCGGCAGGCTTATTCTGTCACCTTCGATAACGGAAGACTCGAAGTTGTAACCGGGGACAGAGAAATCCATCTCCCACGTAGTCGCCGATTCACTTCGGATGTTAATCGTTGGTGTCTGGTTAGCCATTGAAGAATGAACCTCGATCCACTCTCCAAAGACGGCGCTGTGAAATCCCCACAGCAGAAGTGAAATTAGGATTAGGCCGTTTTTCATCGTATCACCTATCGAAAACATGTTTGATTTGTCTCAGATGTAAACTCTGCGATTTCGATATACTCCTGTTTGCAATCTATCGACCTGCGTGCCGCCAGACCGGATCCCAAACCGGCAGCGGGATGGGCTTTTCTTTCAACATAGCCCGCACGTCTCGCTCCAGATATTTCTTGGGAAGCACCACGTCATAGACATATTCGTCAAACCAGTCATCGGTCATCGTGAAAAATCCATTATCACCCCGGTCGGTTCCCCAGCTATTTTCGACCCACCACTTCTGAGGTTTCCCGTCAACCAAGTCAACGCCTATGATGACCATCGCATGATTGTTGGAGCTGTTGTGACACTGAAGCCGTTCGGTTTTTGTCATGCTCAGATCGATTTCAAAAAGAGCCTCATAATCGTAAAGTCCTTTGGCCATGAGACCTTTCTTGCTGTGAACATCATGCCCCATGTCACATCCAAACCAGACTCGCTGGCTGTCTTGAAGTGCTTTCAAAGTATAGGCTTTGATTTCTTCGGTCTTGAGATTCACAAACGAGTTGTCCGGTTTATCCGCCATGCTTTTTGTCAGGTTAATCGAATAGCGTTTTCCGGTGGGGTGGAGGGGATAATCCGCCAGAGATACGAACTCGGACAAGTTCGCATCGAACATCTCTTTATAGAATTTCTGCGGTGTGTAAGTAACCGGCTCGCTCGCGACGCCATCTTCATCTACGGTGCGCCAGACGAATTCAGTCGGCGGTTTTCCATAATTGACGACTAAAACGTGGAAGACATCTTCCAACATCTTCATTTTCTCGTTCTGCAACTGTGCTTCGGTTTTGCCATACGCGGCCAGCTTGCGCAATATCAGAGCATCGCGTCTCAGCATCGTATTCAGTATGTAGTTCATGCGACGGGTTTTTGCGCTGCTGTGGGTTTCGCCCATAAATTTCTTGGGGAGAACTCCATATTTCTCGACAAGGTAAATCACATACGACCAGTAGCCGCCGTCTCCGATGGGATAATCGAGCATGAAAGAAACTTCTCTATCCAGCAAATCGCGGTCGGCATTCTCGATGAAAAACTCGAAGAACACGTTCGCTTTTTCCAGTTTATCCCAGAAAGCCAGATAGCTCTGAGACAGTTCGAATTCATCCAGCTCATATTTGTCAATCATTTCCTGGCGCAAAAGATTCATTCCCGCGAACATCCAGCAGCGGCCGGTGCTTTCCTGATCCGTATTGCCTTCCGTAGGAATCCTCAGCGAGAAAATGTCATCCTTTACAGCGACGATTTCGCGATTGAGAGCTAACTCTCGGAGATCGTTGTTGCTGACGGCATTTATCGCCGTGCGGGTTTGTGCATCGAGTTTAAAGGAATCCATGAATCCTTTGATTTGCGCAGATGAAAGTCCCTTTGGGGCGGCGCCAAACGCGCTCCCAATGAGCCATCCGAAAAGCAGGGTGAAGAGTGCAAGACGCGAATTCATTGTAACTCCAATCATTCTCCGGTTGAAAACTTCAATTTTATCATAATAAAGCTAATAGAATTTCTTGGAAAGTCAAGCCGGAGCAGGGAGGACTCATCGTATGCTTCGCGAGAGAATCCGTATATGACACCCATTTATTATAATACATGATAAATAGTAGAATAGTGATTT
>CBDVDL010000330.1:0-2374 GCA_965372735.1 uncultured Alphaproteobacteria bacterium
TTGCCGATGGACGCTCCCATGCAGACACAAGTGTGAACCGTTTCCAGAGGAGGACGTGCGGCCAGTGTGTAACAGCCGATATCGCCGAAAACATGAGCGCCGGTTTTTTTGAGCGCGGTGAATGTCGCGCGGTGCGGGCAACCGGGGCAGAGTACCGGCGGACGGCTGAGCGCGGGCAATGGAGGGGTTGTGACAGGATGAAAGGATGGTTTCAGCCCGGCTTTTTCAAGAGCAATGGCTAATCTTTCCGGTGTGAGTTCGCCGAGGCGACCGGTGAATTCCTTTCCGGTGCATTCAATACCCATTGCTCTGATTTGTTCCTCGAGATAAGGCTCCAGCTCCTCAATAATCAGAACGCGTTTGACTTCGTCCGCGAAACGCCTGATCATTTTCTCGGGCAGGGGATGAGTCAGGCCCAGTTTCAAAAATGACGCGTCCGGCAGAAGCTCTCGCGCATATTGATAAGGAATGCCGGATGTGATGACGCCAATATCCGTATCCTGCATTTCCACCGTTTGCATGGGACTCGTCTCGGCTTCAGCTTGAACACCCGCCAGCCGTTTCAGCAAATCTTTGTGGCGAGGAATCGCGTACATGGGCATCATCACAAATTTCTTAATATCTCGTTTGAAACCGCGCAGTTCTTTGTCCAGAGCTTTCTCTTCGACATTCACGGGAGTTTTGGAATGCGCCAGTCGCGTGGTGAAGCGTACCATCACCGGCAAATCATGTTTTTCCGAAAGCTCCAGACCATATTCGACATAGTCATACGCTTCCTGACTGTCGGCGGGTTCCAGCAGCGGCATACCTGCGAAGCGTGCGAAGATGCGATTGTCCTGTTCGTTCTGAGAACTGTGCATCTCCGGATCGTCGGCGGAAATCAGGATGAATCCTCCGTTGACGCCTGTGTAGGTAAAGGTCATCAGTGGGTCAGCGGCGACATTGACTCCCACGTGTTTCATTGTGACGAGTGTGCGCGCGCCGGCCATCGAGCTTCCGATGCCGACTTCCACAGCGACTTTTTCATTCGGCGCCCATTCGGCATAGATGCCGGGCAAGCGAGCGAAAGCTTCGAGAATTTCGGTTGAAGGGGTTCCGGGATAAGCGGTGGCGAATTTCACACCCGCTCGCCACGCACCATAGGCAATCGCTTCATCACCGGAAAGAAGTTTTTTCATTGTCGTGTACCTTATATTTTGGGATGTGCGAGATTTTCGTATATCGAAAGTTGTTGTCTGATGTCGGACAGGCAGAGCCAGCCCGTAGGATAGGAAAAGAATTACTTCGCGAGGAAGAGTTTTATCTGATGGAGTCCCGCGCTTTGGTGCCCTTGCTGCTCGCTCCAGATGGCCACGACTTCATCGTGAAACACCGGATTGACATAGACCATCTTATCATTCTGAAATTCACCTGAATTGTCGGTGTTTATTCGGAAATTCTCGAATTCGTCCAGGTGAAACCCCGGTTGAGTTGTGGTTGCTTCGTATGGCATTCGCGGTGGTCCGTTCCAAGGTTCGGCAGTAGCTCCGGCTGTTGCAGGACTGAACATCAGAATCATCGAAACGGGGAGCAATAATATGAGGAGTGGGGGCATGATATTTACCGGTAGGTGGCCATTTGCATATCACTATAAGGAATATAAGCGATTTTACTGAGATTATCAAATTTGGCGGCTGAGGTGCCCGGAAACATGATGGTCCGGAAACTATGGGTATCGTTGAATGAAGGGTACCGACCCGTCTGCGGAAATAGCCATTTTTATGAGGTTAATGCTACTGCCTCTGTCTGAAAAAGGAGAGCCTGAGGGTCAGTAACGATTTAATGCCTCTTTGTGAAAACAAAATCGAGAGTGCTTTTTAAGGGTCGATATATGTAATGAGTTGAATATTATATATATAGAACTAAGAAAAGACGCGAAGTTGAGTTACGATTATTTACTACAATTTGTTTTTTTCCTTGCATCTTGTTAGTAAGGATAGTATATTAAACATGTCTTGACAGCCAGAGAAAAAGGAGAATTTAAGTTTTACAGAGGTTAAAGATAACGGTCAATGAAATTCATGGAGGAATGTTGAACATGAAGAAGGGTTTATTGTTCACAGGGCTCATCGTAGCCTTGACATTAGTTTGTTGTTTCGCGCTCGTGGCAAAGGAAAGCGTTTTAACAACGAAGCCGGTTATCCAAATTAAGGATACGCCGATAGTAACTCCGGTTCAGACTGCGCCACTGCAGTCGAAAGCTGATTTTCAGGCTACGTCTGTTGTAACGGCTGACGCTGTGTTAGAAGCCGACCCGCGCATTGAACAATTGCGTGCAGAAATTGATATTTACAAGAGCAATGGCGAGTACAATGCCGCACTCTGGGCTGAGTAC
>CBDVDL010000331.1:0-2359 GCA_965372735.1 uncultured Alphaproteobacteria bacterium
TTATGAACTTATGAGTATCGCATTAACTCCTTTTTATAGCAACCACAAGATTACTAGACCATAAGAGTTTCCTCCACTTGTTAATTGGCGATTTTGGTGAAGCTACAACGCCAGTGCTATCCGTACTGTTTTTTATACCATTCCTGATAAGCCGCCTGCTTTTCTTTCAGCGCGCGCCACCAAGGTTCGTTTTTCACGTACCATTCAACGGTTTTTTTCATTCCCTCTTCAAAATCATGCCGGGGCTTCCATCCGAGGGCTTGGATTTTATCTATCGTCACGCTGTAACGGCGGTCATGACCCAACCGGTCTTTGACGGGATGAATCAAACTTTCCGGTTTGCCCAAGAGTTTCAGAATACTTTTCGTAACCGTGATGTTCATCTCTTCGTTGCCGGCTCCGACGTTGTAAATTTCTCCCGGTGTTCCTTTTTGAAGCACAAGGTCGAGAGCTTCTGCTTGATCTTCGACATAAAGCCAGTCGCGCACATTTTTGCCGTCGCCATAAATCGGCAGAGGTTTATCGTCAATCGCGTTCGTGATGAACAAAGGAATCAGCTTTTCCGGATATTGGTAAGGGCCAAAATTGTTCGATGAACGCGTAATCAGCACCGGCAAATCATACGTGATGAAATAACTGCGCGCCAAAAGTTCGCCGCCGGATTTTGATGCCGAGTAAGGCGACGACGGATTCAGTATATCCTTCTCGGAGAACGAACCTTCGTCGATGGAACCGTAAACTTCGTCGGTGGAGATGTGCAGAAAGCGCGAGATGTTGTGCTGCCGCGCCGCTTCCAAAAGGACGAACGCTCCGTGCACATCCGTCTCCACGAAAGCGCCCGCTTCATGGATGGAGCGGTCCACATGAGTCTCGGCGGCGAAATTGACAACGGCATCCACGTTGAACATCCAGCGCTCGACCGTGTCCGGGTCGCAGATGTCTCCATGCCAGAACGTGTAGCGCGGATTACCTTCAAGGTCGCGCAGGTTTTCAAGATTCCCGGCATAGGTCAGCGCGTCGAGATTAACGATGTGCAAATCGGGATGTTTCTTCAGCATATAGCGGATAAAATTGGAGCCGATAAAACCAGCCCCACCGGTGACAAGCAGACGTTTCATAGAGAATCCATTCGTGTGTTTTGAATGAAGGCGGACTTATATTTGTTCGGATTGAATCGCGTCCAGTTCCGGGAAGATGCGTTTCCATTTCGAGCCGGGGCGACGCCAGAGAAGCTGAGAATTTTCACCCGGACCGACAAGATAGATAGCGTCAAAAGGCTGTTCCAATTCCTGCGCGAGTGACTCCCTCAATTCCTCGGCGATTCCCGGCAGAAAAGTATTGCCGCGAGTCAGACGAAGCGTTGCGGGATGAGCCAGTGTGATGAGCAGTGCAATGGGTTCCGCGATGGCGCGCGCGCCGTAGCGTTCGATCTTGCGCGCAGTCGCTTCGATGATGCGTTGATGGAGCAAAAAAGGCTCGTCGTTATCGTTCGTCCTATGCGAATTGACATCGTCAGGACGCAGCGGTGATGTGATTTCGAAGCAGATGGTCGCCTTCGCTCGCTTAGCGATAATATCCGGCCAGTTTTCGCTAACCGGATGGTGCGCGCTCGCGTAGTACGCCGGGCCGAAGCGACGCGAAACCGCTCCCATGAACCATTGCCATGTGCGTTCCTCGACGTCGGCGTTGGACAGTTTGCTTCGATGAGGTTTCATGACACTCACTTGTGGTGCGATGCAGAGTCTATTTGAAAACGATGTCCCAATTATAAGGAATATTCGGGTCGTCGTGAGGTGCGCGGTGCTCGTCGGGATTGTCGTAGTCAAAAAGTTCATCCGGACAGTTCACCACAATAGATTCTGTTTCGGAAATACATTTCCACCCATGATAGACTCCCGGCGGAATGACAATCAGTTTTGGATTATGTTCCCCGACAAAAAACTCGTTCACTTCGCGGTGGGTTGGCGAATCCTCGCGACCATCAAAAAGAACAAGCTTCACCATCCCCTTGACGCACGCGACATTATCGGTCTGTTTCGTGTGATAGTGCCACGCTTTGACGACGCCCGGATAGTTCGTCGTCATATAGACCTGCCCGAATTTTTTGAAAATCGGCCAGTCGCAGCGCATAATTTCCATCAGCCTGCCCCGCTCATCGGGAATCAGGCGTAACGTATTTGCAGATACTCCATCAATCACGTTGTCGTTGCTCCTTTATTGAAAATGGTTGGTTAGAATTCCTTTCGGATACTAATCAGTAGCTTGGTGTTGTAACCGTCAGCTATGCCTTGAACAGTCGCGTATGGTACCCAGTTTTTACTGGACCGGATTATTCCTGAGTATAACAATCCAGTTCCAA
>CBDVDL010000332.1:0-2347 GCA_965372735.1 uncultured Alphaproteobacteria bacterium
AATCTGATCATACTCGCGTCTGATTTCATCAATCCCCTTATACTTCTGTTCAACCAGTTCTTCCAGATTATTATAGGTGACAAAACTGAGCACGGCATCTGAGGTAACATACCAAGTATTGGGAATCTTTAAATCACGTAGGATTTCCAACTCGCCACTCATTTTCTCCAGAATGCGAGTCGCTAAGAATAGACCGGAACTCTTTCCACCGACTTTCCCAGGGCTGCCAATCGGGAAAATAACATGTTGCAAAAGTTCAAAGAAGTCATCGACATCCACAAATTGCTTAGCGACATTGATATATTGCAATTGGTCATTGAGAAATCGTCGAATGAGAGATACGCGTACTTCTTTTTCACTAGTCGGTGATAACTTGATTCCCTCGGCCGAGAGGTGATGAAAGCGACGAACCGCATCGGCGATTTCGTTCAGCGATGTGTCAAATTTCTCCAGTGCCGTAACCAGAAAACTCGATCTGTCTTCCTGTATCCATTTCTGAATCCATGACAGGATTTCCGCGTCGCTGAAATATGTCGCCGCGATGTCGAACACCTCCTGTGTAAGCTTGGGGGAAATGCTAATATCCATCTTTCGGATCGGGCGGTTATCATCCTGCGAGCTACTCTTATCGACTTCTAAGCTCTCCTGCAGATTCGCCGCCTCGAGGATACCGCTTGCGCAGAGACGAATGAACATCTTCCGCACGATGCGGCGGTAGAGATTCTGATCCGTTCCATGTAAAAGTTCAAGGGCAACGCGCCATTCTCCTTTTTGGGATTTTTCGATATCTTGCTTAGCTGATTTCCATTTCTGATTGATTTTTCGCAGGTTCTGAAACTGAAGATAATTCTCAAGTCGGTCGGCGATGGTATTGATAAGCTTTGCTTCTTCCTTCAGAAACGGACCTGAATCCACCTGCGGCATTTCCTGCGTATAATAGACACAGATTTTCCCCACAACCTCGTCCATGAATTCGATATCGGAACATAGAACCCAAGGTGTTTCCTCAAAACTTGATGTGGAATAGGTCGTCCCGTCATAGATTATCTTGGCTTCACAAATATCGGGGTATTGCCAACCCAGTGGGATTGTCTGAACAACGCCGCCTAAAACCGACTCGAGCTGTGCATTCGTATCCATCAAGAGCTCTTCGATTTTGTAGAGGCAGTTCAGCTCTTTTGCTCTTTCCTGGAGGCTCCAAAGCACCTTATCAATTGGTTTGTTCTCTTTATTCATAAGAGATCATTCCCCTTTTGCTTCCCCAAAAAAACGGACGCGTAAACGAACTTATCGCCTCGACCAGCTTGCGAAAACGGGTTTCCACATCGAATTGATTATTGGGAATCATTGTCCCTTGTCAAACGAATTCATTCAGGTTTTATTTGTATTCGGCAAGATGGCTTACACCCAACCCCGAGCCGTGCACGCCTGAGCCACACGGCTGACCGAAATGACATAAGCGGCATCGCGCATGAAAAGTTTGCGCTGTTGCGCAAGTTCGCTGACCGCGAGAAATGCGGCTGTCATTTTTACATCCAATTTCCCCAGTACGTCATCTTTTTCCCAGTAGTAGTTCATGTTGCTCTGCACCTGTTCAAAATAGCTGCAAGTTACCCCGCCCGCATTCGCCAGGAAATCGGGAATCATGAAAATGCCTCGCTCGATAATTACTTTGTCGGCTTCTGGGGTTGTCGGGCCGTTTGCTCCTTCTGCAATAAGACGAACACGTTTGCTGATTTTGTTCACATTGTCTGCGGTGATTTGGTTTTCAAGAGCGGAAGGAATAAGAATATCCACCTCTTGTTCAATCCATGCGTCTCCGGGAAGCACCTCGTAACCGATATCGCGGGCTTTGTTCTTGTCAATGCCGCCGAAACGGTCTGTGATATCGAGTAAGATTTTCAAATCAATCCCGTCTTTCTTGACGAACGTGTAGGATGTCTGGTCTTTTTGATCCCAGCAGGAGACACAAATCACTTTGCCGCCGATTTGCTGATAGAGCTCAATGGCATACTGAGATACATTCCCGAACCCTTGGAAACCCGCCGTCGTTCCTTCAGGTTTGATTCCCATCTCTTTTAATGCTTCACGAATCGTAAACACCACACCATAGCCGGTGGCTTCTGTTCTTCCCAGCGAACCGCCCATACCTACCGGTTTTCCTGTGATAAGACCGGGATAGTGACCGCCGTGAATCCATTCGAACTCATCGAGCATCCACAGCATGTGCTGCGCACTGGTCATGACATCCGGGGCGGGAACATCCACCAACGGGCCAACCACTTTCGAGAGCTGCCGTATCCATCCCCGGCAAATCTGTTCCTGCTCGCGAGCGCTCAAATTGTGC
>CBDVDL010000333.1:0-2343 GCA_965372735.1 uncultured Alphaproteobacteria bacterium
TTCTACGGGAATCGGAGCGGCAACCGCACGGCTGTTGGTGCAACGTGGCATGTCCGTCGTCGCGACAGCGCGCTCGATTGAATCAATGGAACCTTTGAAAGAAGCCGCCGCGCAATCGAACGGAACACTCTTCACCACGTCGCTTGATGTCACCGTGGATGCTTCCCGCCGCGCCGCGTTTGCCTTTGCCGAAGAAAAACTCGGCGGCGTGGATGTTCTCATCAACAACGCTGGTTACGGTCAGATGGGGCCTGTCGAAGAGGTGCCGCTGGAACTCATCCGACAGCAATTCGAAACGAATGTCTTCGGGCTTGTGGCGATGTGTCAGCTTGTGCTGCCTGCGATGCGCGCGCAGCATCATGGCAGAATCATCAATATCTCGTCGATTTTGGAAATCGTTTCGTTGCCGATGGGGGGCATTTATTCCGCCAGCAAATACGCGCTTGCGGGAATCTCTGATGCGATGAGAATCGAAGTCGAACCGTTCGGTATCGAAGTGGTTTTGATTCTACCCGGACCGATTAAAACGGAATTCCCTCGTACAGCCGCGCTTTCGACACAATCCCTCTGGAAAGATTTGGAAACATCAGCCTATAAACCCTGGGCGACGCCGATGCTCGCGCGGTGGAAAGCAAACAAACCCCGTTCAGGCGAAGTATCGGCGGAGGCCTGCGCGGAAGTTATCGTGCGCGCTGTGGAAGATAACCATCCTCGTATTCGCTACGTCATTACGAGCAGAGCACGCATGCTCTATACCATGCGAAAGCTGCTACCGGATCGCATCTTGGACAACGTCCTTCGCAAGGTATTCAACATGCGCAAGGACAAAGGCGGGCAGGCTTCATGAATCCAGTGCGCGCCGTGCTCTTTGATTTGGACGGAGTCCTGATTGATTCCATGCCGCATCATACTCGCGCTTGGCAGCAGATACTCGGTGAGATTGGAATTCAAGTTGACTCGCTTTACATTCGCCTCCACGAAGGAGAAAAGGCGGAAGCGACCACCAGGCGACTGCTGCGCGAAAATGGCATAGAGATGAGCGATGAGGATTTGGCGAAACTCATCGAACGAAAGCGAACTCTCTATCGTGAAACTGCTCCGCAGGGTCTGATTCCCGGTGCGCGATATACGGTAGAGAAACTGAAAGCAGCGGGGATTCACTGTGCGATTGTCACCGGCTCCATTCGCGCCAATATGACGAGTGTTCTTTCAGCAGAAGAGATTGCTCTTTTTCATCCTGTCATCACGGCGGAAATGTACACTCACGGCAAACCGCATCCCGAGCCCTATTTAAAAGCGCTGGAAGAAATAAAACTTCAGGCGTCCGAGTGTCTGGTCGTCGAGAACGCACCGCGCGGTATTCAATCGGCCAAAGCCGCCGGAATCAAAGTCGCAGCGTTAACGGTCACACTGCCGCGAAAATACTTGAGTGAAGCGGACTTTATCTTGGATTTTCATGAAGAACTCCTGAATATTGCAGGTTTGAAATCACAATCGAAATAGAAGGAGAAAAGCGATGCCGGGACTTGTCAACATCGAAAGACATATTGTCGAACAGGAACGCGCGAATCCGGGCGCGACAGGAGAGCTCAGCGATCTTCTCTATCAGCTTGCCCTCGCTGCCAAAATTATCAACCGGAGTGTGCGGCGCGCCGGAATTCTGAATATCTTGGGCACCACCGGCGAGATTAACGTGCAGGACGAAGAAGTCATGAAGCTCGACGATTTGGCCTATGAAACGATGTACAACGCCTTCGACCATTCCGGCGCGCTGTGCGTCATGGCTTCAGAAGAGACCGAAGACATTATTCCGATTCCGAGCGAGTTTGAAGTGGGGAAGTACACTCTCGCATTCGATCCGCTCGACGGCTCATCGAACATCGATGCCAACGTGAATGTGGGCACGATTTTCTCGGTGCATCGGCGAGTCACGCGAGGAGGGCGCGGTCGGGAATCCGATCTGCTGCAAGTCGGACGGAAACAGGCGGCGGCGGGCTATATCATGTACGGTTCTTCGACGATGCTCGTCTATACGACCGGACACGGCGTCCACGGCTTTACGCTCGACGCGACTGTCGGGGAGTTTTTGCTTTCGCATGAAAATATTCGCATTCCTCCGAAGGGAAAAATCTACAGCGTCAATACAGGCAACCGTCGCTATTGGTCGGAAGGCGTGAAGAAGTACGCTGAGCATCTTGAAGAAGAAGACAAGGCGACCAATCGTCCTTATTCGATGCGCTATATCGGCTCCCTCGTCGCTGATTTTCATCGCACGATGCTCTACGGCGGCATTTTTATGTACCCGAAAGACCTGAAAAATGCGAAGAAGCCGAGCGGTAAGCT
>CBDVDL010000334.1:0-2339 GCA_965372735.1 uncultured Alphaproteobacteria bacterium
ATGGCGAATTTCAACCCGTCCTTTAAATCTCGAAAGGCCGATGGTCGAATGTTGACATCCGGATTTACAGCCTGCGCAATGTCGCGGGTTTTTTTGATAAAAAGGAGGCACGTAAAGGAAGCTAAATAGGTGAGAGCGTCAATATAGAACAACCCTTCCACGCGGAGCACCGGCAAAGCGGCGGCTGCGACTAACGGCCCGATGAGCCACGACAGACTCATCGAGCTCTGCACCAGCGAATTCGCCTGTGTGAGTTTGTTTTTTGGCACAAGTTCCGGCACGAGAGCGTCGCGGGCGGGGCGGGAAATCGTTGTGAAAATCGCGATGGCGAAAGCGAACAGACCGAGGTGAATTCCCGACAGATGACCCGCGGCTAAAAGCAGTGGGATACTTATCACGAGGCAGGCGCGAGCGAAGTCCGCAAGCATCATCAGTTTTCGCCGGTCGAAGCGATCCACCAGGACTCCGGCGAAAAGTCCGAAGAAAATCACAGGCAGAAATTGTGCGGAACCCAAAAGCCCCGTGGCGGCGCGCGAACCCGTGAGGTCATAGATGAGCCAGAGGAGAGCGATCCAGTGGATGGAATCGCCGCCGGAAGAAATAAACCCGGAAAGCCAGAGAGGGAAGAGTCTGCCGGGAAAAATATTTTTAACTTTCTCAGTGAGCGACATGGCGGCGGGAGGATTTACTTGATTAGAACGACCTTGCCCACAGCCTGGCCTTTTATTCCATCGAAACGGCCGAAGTAAATTCCCGACGGCAGTTGCGTTGTTTGAAACGGAATGCTATGAGACCCAGCGCTCCATTGTTTTTGTGAGATGTGAGCGACGGTGCGTCCAAGAATGTCTGTGATAGTAAAAGAGCCTAAATCGCTGTGTGGAATTTCGATGGTCCACGTTGCGACGCTATTAACGGGATTCGGATAGGCGCTGATAAGTATCCGTTTGTATGGTGTCAAATCTTCATGCAGTGGTGCCGCTGAGACGTAATCCAGCGCCGCGATGCCATCGGGAATACCCCAGCCGTAGTCGTTGTCGGGAGAGCCGGCTTGGCTTGCCGTCATGAGCAGCGCTTCCTTCAGTTGCATCGGCGTCCAGTCCGGGTGAGCTTCCAAAAGCAAAACGCATATCCCCGCAATGATTGGTGTGGAAAGCGATGTCCCCGAAACTCTTGCATAATCATCCGGGCCATGCCACGGCACAGCCGCGTAGGTATCGACTCCCTGCGCACAGATTTCGGGCTTCGTTCGCCCGTCATACGATGGGCCGGGCGACGAAAAACTGCTGATAACTCCAAAACTGTCCACAGCGCCCACGGCGATGACTGAATCGGCATCGGCAGGAGCGATGATATGCTCCCATTCCGACTGGCGACTGTTGCCCGCGGCTGTACAAACGACGATTCCGCGAGAGACGGCGATATCGACAGCGATAGTGGTGACGGCTGTATTTCCGTCCATATCTTCAAAGGTGTACCAGTCGGTGTAGCCGAGAGACGAAGAAACGACGTCAGCGCCGAGGTCTTCCGCCCACTCCAAACCTGCCACGTAGTAATCCTCTTCGACGGGAGTTTCACTGCGAACATCTTCTGTTTTTGCGCAGATGAGTTCGGCTACGAAAGCTGGGCCATAGAGAGCGCTGTCTCGTTTTCCCGCTGCCGCCGAAAGCGTCATCGTCCCATGATCATGTTGATAGAATGTATCCTGACCTTGTTCATTCCAGACGATAGAATCCGTATTGATGAAGTCCCACGTGGCGATAATATGTGCGCTGTCAAAAACTTCATGTTCAAGATAGAATCCCGTATCGAGGAGACACAATCGAATTCCTTCACCGGTTAATCCGCGCGCGTGCATGGCGGGTACATTGCACTGTTCGAGTTGTGGGAAGGACGGCCCGTAAGTAAAATCGTCGAGGTGATGTGTATTTTTTTCTTCCGGCTGTTCGTCATGAATGGTGATATTGCGATGACAGGGATAGTACTTTGCCACGGATTGAATTTTGGAAACGAAGGGGAGTCTTTCGATATTTCTCAGAATATCGGAATCAGCCTCGATGCTGACGGCATTGAGCCACCGGCTGGTGAAGCGCGGTTTCGCGCCACAAGCAACAACAGATTCGACGTAATTCGACGCAACCGGCAAATCATATTCATCAACGAGAGTCGGGAGAACTTTCGCGCGCCGCCAGCGAGCATGAGTGTTTAGGTTGGAACGAACGTCATGCAGAGCAGTCTGGAGTGTCGCGCCGCTGATTCCTTTATCGTTGAAAAACACCCAGTAGGCTTGAGCAGAATCCGTGCTTTTTTGCGGAGAAGCTCCCGCCAGACTCACACAAACC
>CBDVDL010000335.1:0-2334 GCA_965372735.1 uncultured Alphaproteobacteria bacterium
TAACTTGGTGAACGAAAAAACAAGCATTGTGCTGAACCCGGCTCGGCGAGGGTGTGCTCGCAAAAGTCAAGTAGTTCTTTGCGAGAAGAAAGCCGATTCCGTGTTATTCGGAATTGGCTTCTTGAATTCCCACCTATTGCCTAATGCTTAGAAAAACGCCGGCTCTTCATACACCGAATAAACCTCCGCCAAGACGTCCACCATTTCCCCCAACGTGCAGTAGGCATGCGCTCCATCAATTAAGTGGGGCATTACATTCTCGCCCTTTTCCGTCGCGGCTTTGATATTATCCAGACATTCCTGCGCGCGCTTTTTATCACGGTGCTGTTTCAGTTCAGACAGTTTCCGGTTCTGTACCTGGCCAACTTCATCTTCCTCAATTTTCAGAATCGGAATTTCGAGTTGCCCGTCGTCTTCGACATAGTCATTGACACCGACGATTATCCGTTCGTTATTCTCGATTTCCTTTTGATAGGTAAACGCAGCCTTTGCGATTTCCCGCTGAAAAAAGCCCGCT
This sequence comes from uncultured Alphaproteobacteria bacterium, assembly GCA_965372735.1. Classification (GTDB taxonomy): domain Bacteria; phylum Electryoneota; class RPQS01; order RPQS01; family DYHQ01; genus JAUXGA01. The sequence goes on from CBDVDL010000335.1 coordinate 518, forward strand.
TCAATCGCCGGAACCACACCGCCCAGCGCGTCGATTCGCTGGAAGTAATCCTCAGCGCCTTCCTCCATCGCGTCCGTGACCGCCTCGACAAAATAACTGCCGCCGAGAGGATCAATCGGCATTCCGGCAAAAATTTCATGCGCGATGATTTGCTGCGTACGCAGAGACAGTTTCACTGCCTTCTCAGACGGCAAAGCCAGTGTTTCATCCATCGAATTGCAATGCAGGGACTGCGTCCCGCCCAAGACTCCTGCCAGCGCCTGATAGGCGACGCGCATGAGATTATTTTCCGGCTGCTGAGCTGTCAGGCTGCATCCCGCTGTTTGAGTATGGTAGCGACACAACAGCGACCGGTCATGCTTCGCGTGATATTTATCCCGCATTTTCTTCGCCCAGATTCGCCGGGCGGCGCGGAATTTTCCGATCTCCTCAAAGAAGTCCAGATGGGAATTGAAAAACAGACTCAGACGCGGCGCGAATTCATCGATTTCGAGGCCGCGTTCGAGCGTCGCGTCAACGTAAGCCATCCCATCAGCCAGCGTGAATGCCAACTCCTGCACGGCCGTGCTGCCCGCTTCGCGGATATGATAACCGCTGATGGAAACCGGATTCCATTTCGGCATCTCGCGCGTCGCAAATTCGATGGTATCCACGACAAGTTTCACAGACGGCTCGGGCGGATAGATGAATTCCTTTTGCGCGATGTATTCTTTCAGAATATCGTTCTGAGTCGTTCCGCCAAGTTCGGCGCGTTTCCATCCCTGATTCTCCGCGGCGGCAATGAACATCGCCCAGATAATCGCCGCAGGAGCATTAATCGTCATCGATGTTGTAATCTTGCCCAGCGGAATACTTTGGAAAAGCGTTTCCATGTCCTTTAGAGATGAGATGGCGACTCCACACTTCCCGACCTCTCCGCAGGACATCGGATCATCGGCATCGCGTCCCATCAGCGTCGGCAAATCAAACGCAACAGATAAACCGGTTCCGCCGCTCTCCAGTAGGTACTTATAACGCTTGTTGGTTTCCTCCGGCGTGGCGAAACCCGAAAATTGGCGCATCGTCCACAGTTTTCCGCGGTACATGCTCGCATGAACGCCGCGCGTAAAAGGAAATTGCCCCGGAAACCCAAGCTTCTCATTATAGTCAGCAGCAAGTGCGGGGTCTTCAGACCAGACAAGCGGTGGGACTTCAACCGAAGACGTCGTCCGGAATTTCTTGCCTGCGGGAATCCCTCCTTTATCATGGTAAGCTTTTTCCCAAGCCCGGCGATTCGCCAACAATTTTTCCAGAGGTGTCATTTTCAACCTATCTATCGGGAACCATTCGTTTTAATTCAAGGAATCACTGAAGAATATAACGCTTTTCAGCGGAATGTCAAGCCCTATTTATCTGCGCAGATGCTATAACCATATAAGGATGCCCACACCGCAATGAAACCGCCCACGTGTCTCTTCGATAATTTGCATTGCGGGAACCAGTTCTCCGAACACTTCGAGAAAAGTATATGGAAATTGATAGCTTACGCCTATAGGCACTCTCACGCCCAAAACAGCTTCTCTGTCAGAATCGTTGGAAACACCGCCATAAGCACCAAGCCCGTAATACCAGCGCCAGTACAGAGACCGCGGACTGATGTAGTCTTCAAATTTGCAGTCTCCCATAACCAGCATCCAATCATTCCAGGACCAGGCGGCCGTAAAATCCAGATGGATACGTTTTTGGAGGGCAAAAGTTGCCTTCAAGCCGGAAGGCTGACCCAGCAGGATTCCCACTCCAAAATCCCGTGAACCCCATCCCATACGCGGGAAACAGAA
>CBDVDL010000336.1:0-2326 GCA_965372735.1 uncultured Alphaproteobacteria bacterium
GATGAAATACACAATCACTTCGGGGATGACCTCAGTGATTTGCAAGCGGAAGTGGTGTGCGGCCCTGGGAATAACGGCGGCGATGGGTTTGCGATTGCCCGGCAGCTTTTCGTTCGTGGCGCGGATGTGAATCTGCATTTGTTCGCGGCTCGCGAATCGCTCAAGGGAGACGCCAAAGCCAACGCTGATATTTGCGACACGCTGGAAATCCCCTGCCAAATTCACACGGAAACCGACGACGATTTCGCCTTAGAGCCTTGCGATTTGGTTATCGATGCGCTTTTAGGAACGGGACTCGCCCGCGCTCCATCCGCGCTGATGACGCAAGCGATTCGGGCGGTTAATTTTACATGGGGTTTTGTGCTGTCGGTGGATATTCCTTCGGGAGTCTCCGGCACGACCGGAGAGGTTCCCGGTGAAGCGGTTCGCGCGGATGCGACGGTGACATTCGGCTACGCCAAACGCGGCCTCTATTTGCATCCGGGACGAGACTATGTTGGCGAATTGACCGTTGGGAATATTTCGATACCCGCGTTTGCCGACCTTGAAGACGCCGCGAAAATGCGGATGCTGGAATTTTCGGATGTTGGAGCCATGCTCCCGGATCGTCCTCGAAACGCTCACAAAGGCGATTTCGGAAAAGTCTTCGTGTTAGCAGGTTCGAGAGGCTTGAGCGGAGCCGCCGCTATGGTGGGAGAGGCTGTTTTGCGCACCGGCGCGGGGATGGTGACGGTTGGATGTCCTGCGTCTGTGCTTCCTATGATTGCAGCCCACCGCGCCGAAGTGATGACACTCGCTCTGCCTGAGACGGAAGACGGATGCCTCTCGCTGGAGGCGTTGCCGGAAGCGTTAAAAGGGACCGGATGGGCGGATGTCGTGGTGATTGGTCCGGGATTGGGTTTGAATAACGAAACAACACGTTTGATTGAAACGTTTATCCCACAGGTCAACAAGCCGATTGTTGTGGATGCGGATGGATTAAATCATCTGGCGCGAAGTGACCGTTTGAAAAGCGCACTGCCTCGCAAGTCGATTATCACACCGCACGCCGGAGAATTCGCTCGAATCACCGGGAAAGACATCGATGATGTTTTAGCGCGGCCTTGTGAAGAAGCAAGTCGCTTGGCGGCGGAAACCGGCTGGGTTGTTGCATTAAAAGGAGCACCGACGTTCACCGCGGATGCCTCCGGGCTAGTATTCTTAAATCCGACAGGAAATCCGGGACTTGCGACGGCTGGAAGTGGAGATGTGTTGACAGGGATGATTGCAAGCTTTTTAGCTCAAGGATTGGCTCCGATGTGGGCAGCGGCGACTGGCGTCTTTATGCATGGCCTTGCGGCAGACCTCGCGGCTGCTGAACTCGGAGAGACATCGATGATTGCGGGAGATGTTATCGAGGCGATTCCTTCAGCCTTTGCAACTATAGAAGGAGGGCAGGAGTTGTGATGAACCTGCCGTCAACGTCTCCAAACCAACCGGCTAAAAGGAGCGCGGCTTATTTCTGGTTAGCGCCGGCGGTTGGATGGGCTGTCTGGATGCTCATCATGGGTCTGGAACCGAATCCGAAAAGTGACTGGCTGTCGAGTTTGTTTGGAGATAAAGTGCTCCATATAGGGTCATTTGCACTGGGAGGTATTCTCTGGATACACTCCATAAGGAAAGTGGGGCAGTTACGTTTTTTAAGTGCAACGATATTGGGAGGCATGATATCTTTCGCTTTTGGGATTCTGTTAGAGGTATTCCAGAGGAGGATTCCAGGAAGGGATGCTGACCCAGGAGACATCATAGCTGACCTGACTGGAGTGCTGATTGCAGTGGCACTTTATGTGTCTGCCTCGGTTTTAGGCCTCTCGAAAAGAGGTTCAAGGGAACCTAATTTATAGTTAGATGGTTTAGAAATAAACAGATAAAAATTTTCGTTGGAAGGAGAAATCCCTTGTCAATGGGCGTAAATCGAGTTATCTTAATAGGGCACCTCGGAAAGGACCCGGAAATCAAGTTTACTCCGTCCGGTGTGGCGCTGGCCAAATTCTCGCTGGCCACATCTTCAAGGCGCAAGGACGCGGAAGGCAACTACACGGATTTCACCGAGTGGCACAATATCGTTCTTTGGAGAAAGCAGGCGGAAGTTGCCGGAGAATACCTCAAGAAAGGTATGATGGTCTACATAGAAGGGCGGATTCAGACCCGTTCATGGGAAGATGATCAAGGCCAGAAGAGGTATATGACTGAAATTGTTGGGGAAAGGATGCAAATGTTCCCTCGGAAGTCCGAAGGAGACGAGTCAACTGCCCCAAAAAAAGAGAAAACAGAGGAAGCACCTCCT
>CBDVDL010000337.1:0-2303 GCA_965372735.1 uncultured Alphaproteobacteria bacterium
TTACGAAGTTATTCTCGTCGTCGCCAAGAGAGCCCGGCAAATCGGCGAACTGCAAAAACGAATGATCGACCGTGCTCTGGGGCAGACGGAAATGATGGAACAGCAGGCCGAGCAGGAGCTTGAGGGCGAAGAGATGGAGAGAATCTTCGAGCCTGAAGAGCGCCCGCAACTGCATTTCGAAAAGCCGGCCATTAAGGCAATGCGTGAAATGGCGGACGACGAGGTAGACTGGAAACATGTTGAATAATCCATCACAGGACTTGTCAAGCCGCCGGTTATTGCTCGGAGTAACGGGCGGTATCGCCGCTTATAAATCGGCTTATCTTTGCCGTCTGTTCATCAAGGCAGGCGCGGAGGTTCAGGTGGTGATGACAACAGCGGGAACGAAATTTGTCGCGCCGCTGACGTTCGAAACCATCACCGCGCGCCCGGTCTATACGGAAATGTTTCCCGAGCGCCGCGAGGTATCTCCGTGGCACACCGAGCTGGCGTCTTGGGCGGAACTGGCGTTAATCGCTCCGGCAACCGCGAATCACATCGCGAAACTTGCGTGCGGTCTTGCCGATGATTTGCTCTCGACCATCATGCTAACGTTCGACCGCACCCGCGTGTTGGCGCCCGCGATGAATCATCGGATGTGGGCGAACGTCGCCACGCAGGAAAATTTGCGCATGCTGCGCGCTCGCGGCTTTACGATTCTGGAGCCGCCGAAAGGCGACATGGCGCGGCCGGGAGAAACAGCGGGCTTCGGGCGGATGCAGGAACCGGAAGATATTTTCAGCGAAGTTGCGCGTCTCTTGACAACGCCCCGCGACTTGAAAGGAATGCGCGTTCTCGTCACAGCCGGTCGCACGGAAGAAGCGTGGGATCCGGTGCGCATTCTGACGAATCGTTCTACGGGTCGCATGGGATTTGCTTTGGCTGAGGAAGCTCGCGAACGCGGCGCGGATGTTGTCCTCGTGCACGGGCCAACGGAAGTCATACCGCCGGCGGGAGTCCGCGTACATGCGGTTGTCACAGCCGCGGAAATGTCGAACGCCGTTCGAAACGAAGCTCCCGATGCTGATATTATTCTCATGGCCGCTGCCGTTTCCGACTATCGCTTTACGGATGTTTCGCCTGCGAAAATTAAGAAGAACAAACCCTCGCTTTCGGTGTCGATGAAACAGACCGAAGATATTCTGGCGAATCTGCCGCGCACAAAACCGAAACAGATTGTCGTCGGTTTTGCTCTGGAAACCGAGAACCTTCTGGAAAATGCACTGAAAAAACTGCACAAGAAAAGGCTTGATTTAGTCATCGGAAATAATCCGCTTCAGGAAGGCTCCGGCTTCGGAACAAATACCAACGAGGTGATGCTGATAAGCCGCGACGGCAGCGTGGAAGGATTACCGCTGCTTTCCAAACGGGAAGTCGCGCGCGAAATCCTCGGCGCTGTGGTCCGCCTCTGGCACGAGAAACGGCCGGAGATAGAAAAGCAAAAGAAACCTGCACCTTCTCGGAGGAGAAGAACGACATCTTCAGCGCGGCGGAAATCCGCCAATGCGAAACCAAAAAAGATACAGGTATGACGAAGGATTCATCGTCAAGCGAGCAAGCCCGTGAACTTGCCGCTCGCTATTTTCGGCAGCAATCTCTTTTCGAGGATGAAATCTATCTTCCTCCTCCGCCTGAAGTGAAAAAACTGCGCGTACTTCGTGGAGCGCTGAAACCGCTGCCGAAAACACTCGCGGATTTTGAAGAACAGATACACGACTGCACGCGCTGCTCGCTGGGAAAAACACGCACGAAATTTGTTTTCGGCGCAGGCAATCCAAATGCTGAAATCGTTTTTGTGGGTGAAGCGCCGGGACGCGATGAAGACTTGCAGGGGATTCCATTCGTCGGGCGAGCGGGTAAATTGCTGGATCAACTTCTGACGGAAATCGGATTCAGTCGAGACGATATCTATATCTGCAATGTTTTGAAATGCCGTCCGCCGAAAAACCGCGACCCGGAATCGACGGAAATCGAAATCTGCAAACCGTATCTATTGACACAGCTTTCGATTATGCGACCGAAAATTATCGTTTGCCTCGGGCGGTTCGCGGTGCAGGTGCTGCTCGGCGTCAAAGACAGCATGAAGTCTATGCGAGGACGCTTGTTCCCTTGGGAAGGAGCGCAGATGTTGGTGACCTATCATACGGCGTACTACTTACGAAATCCGAATGGAATTTCCTTCGGACAGGAAGATTTCGCGATGCTGCGCCGCCTTTATGATGACATGAAACAGGCTTGGTGAGATGAGTACTCAGACGTTCGGA
>CBDVDL010000338.1:0-2298 GCA_965372735.1 uncultured Alphaproteobacteria bacterium
GTATGATGTGTTTGTTTATCTCGTCGAAAAAAAGAAATCCATTCGCTTGACGAAAGGACTGCGAGCGGAAGGAGTGGATCTTTCTTCCGATGGGCGAACTCTCGCGCTTACAGTGAACGAAGCCGGCCATCGCGACTTGGCATTAATGCCCATGCCGGAGAATTTCACGTCAAAGAAATTTAAGCCGCTTTCGATTGATGATGTGGTCTATCGGCACAGAGGGGGAGACCTGTTTCAATACTATTACCCGCGATGGAGCCCTGACGGGTCGCAGTTGGTCGCGGCTTCGAGTGAGAACGAAGGGCGGAATATCGAGATTTTCCGTGTGTCTCCCGAGCGCGATTCTCTCTGGATGGAAGAGACCATTTCGGGTCAATACATGGAAATGCGGGATCCCAGTTTCTGCGAAGACGGACAGCATATTGTTGCCGCTTACGATGAAAGTGGAATATCCAATATTTATCGCATCAATCTTGAAAACGGCAATCGGGAACAATTGACATCTGTTATCGGCGGTGCGTACTATCCGGATTTGCGCGATGGCAAACTCACCTTCTGTGATTTCACTGGCGATGGCTTCAGAGTTTGTCTGGTTCAAAATCCTGAGCCCGTGAAACTTCCGTTCAGTCATCTTGATGAAGAAACTTATGTTTCCAAAGTCCCGGCGCCGACCTATAACAATCACTATACGATTGCCGAAGCCAGCTCGTACAAACCACGTTTTGATCAACTCTATTGGTATCCGCGAGTGATGGTCGATTACGAAACCGTGAAGCTTGGAAGCTATGTGTGGCTGGGAGATATTCTCGATAAGCTGAATTTCTTCGGCGGTTTTGCCGTCAACAAAAATCAGGATTTCGACCTTTACGGAAAAGTGGAATATCGCGTTTTTCACCCGACGATTTTCGCAGAGGTTTTCAGCATTCAGCGGCGTCTGACTCAATATTTCGATGATCCGCAAGTCATCATTGGCGAGAATAATGGTGTTCCTATTTATGATAGATATCGCATTCGATACCGCTATGATTTAGCCGAAATAGATGGCGGATTGAAATGGCCGCTGAGCCGCTCGTCTCATCTGAAACTGATGGGTGTCTATGACCGTTATACTGCTCATAACCGATTCGACGATGGAACGGCGATTGCTTTGAATTATTTCAAAGGTTGGTCTGCGCAGCTTGGCTATTTCACCAATAAAGTCGCTCCGGGAATCGACAGCAGAATTAATCCTTCCCGAGGCTACTACGGTTTTCTGAAATATACCCGTGCCAATCAGAAATTCTTCACCGGTTTCCGAATTGATGCGGATAAATTCATTTTGGTCGAAGTGTACGAACCATACAACTACAACCTGTTGGAAGCAGGCTTCGAGAAATATATCCCGCTGCCAATCGGCTCGCACGCGTTTGCGCTTCGTTTTCAGGGTGGGTATATTGACAAAACGGTGGATCCATTTTTCCATATCTACGGCGGAGGACTGCCGGGAATGCGCGGCTATTCGTTCTACAGCCTCGGCGGAGAACGCACGGCGGTTGCCACCGCAACGTATCGCTTTCCCATCGTGAAGCAGGTGGATTGGAGTCTGTTTCCCGTATCCATCAATCGCATCTATGGAAACTTATTCTGCGATGTCGGAGATGCTTGGGTGGGCGACTTGAAGATTGACCAAGTAAAAAAGGACGTCGGTGCGGGGCTGAGAATCCAGATGCATTCCTTTTATATGTATCCAACCGCATTGGCCTTCGATGTCGCGTATGGTTTCGACCGCTTTACGCATGTGGAAGAAGATTTCGAGGCAACGTACGGCAAGGAGTTTCGTTACTACCTGACAGTGCTGTTTGATTTCTACACTCCTTTTCTCGGCGGTCATTGAGACGAGGACTGTAGCACAGCCAAGCTTGAGAAATAAAGAATAATAATAGAAAGAGTGAGGAGGACGGTATAATGCGCACTCGGGCGATAACAACGTTCGTTGCACTAATATTTCTTCTGGCGCTGATTGTGCCGGAGATAAGTGTCGCAGCGGAGTGGGAATTTTCTTCAACCCGAATGGATCTGCTCAATCGGATGGAAGCGGATGCAGAATCTGATCTCGATGTCGAAGAGATAGGAACCGCTGGGGTCTCAGGGAAAAAGAACATCGGTCGCGCTTTGATGTTCTCAATGGTCATTCCGGGAGCTGGCCAGCTCTATGCCGGGCCATGGTGGCGCGCGCTGCCTTGGATCGCCATTGAAGCTGCTGGTTGGGGAGTCTTTGCAACCTATAATAAAAAGGGAAATGATAATACCGACGAATTT
>CBDVDL010000339.1:0-2296 GCA_965372735.1 uncultured Alphaproteobacteria bacterium
GCTCGTGTACATTTTGACGCCCTTGCATGGAGACTTGGCTTTTATCGGGAAACTGCTCGCAGGCGTTGTCGCGGCACTCATCACGCTCTGGCTGACGGGTGAGCTTAACCGTTCGAGAATCGAAACCCTACGCCAGCTTTTCCGAAAACAAACCGAATAGGTTAATAGATGCGTTTTCTTTTTGTTGACTTGTGCGCTCAGTTTGTCCCGTTCTTCTCGCATCTCGCCCAGAAACTACGCGAGCAGGGTGCGGAGGTTTGGTTTGCCGGTGTGGAGGATGCTCGCGCGCATCTTCTTTTGAAGAAACGACGCGAACCTATTCTCTTCAGCCGCAACTTGCGCCTCCACCACACAAGCCCGCTTTCCAAAGAGAAGCTTGAAGAGAGTATCTTCGAGCACTGGGATGTCAACCGCACGGGCGTCGAAGATGATTACTTCCGCGGCCACCTTGTGCAGCACGCGCAGCGCGCATCGGGTACGCTCGATTTCCTTTTGGAGAAATACAAGATCGATGCTGTGGTTGTGTGGAATGGTCTGACCGGAACCGGACGCCTCGCCGTGGAACTTGCGCGGTGTCGAAAGCTAAGCGTCTGGTTTTTTGAAAACGGCTTCTTCCCGTGGACATTGCAATGTGATTCCCGCGGCGTCAATTTCCAGAATTCATTAACGACGCTGCCTGAGAAATTTTTTGATTCTGTGGAGATTGACTCAGAGAGATTCCAGCAGTTCACCCAGAACCTTCGTCGCGGACACATGCCGGCATTTTCACACCACGCTGATTTGCCCGAAAAGAGTATGAAAGATCTGCCGCTGAACATTTTGAAACTGCGGCGAGCGCAATTCCTCGAGTGGCTGCCGCATTGGCGTCATCACTGGAAACTTCGCAAGTCGCTGAATGCTGTTCCCGCGCCTCGCGCGGCTGGTGAAGCTCAATCTCCCATTGATGAACCCTATATTTTCGTCCCACTGCAGGTTAATAAGGATACTCAAATTCGGAGTTATTCACCGTTCATCCCGGATATGCACAGCTTTGTCGAAGTGGTTCATAAAGCGTGGCGCTCATTGAGTCGTGATAAATTGCGTCTTGTCGTCAAGGAACATCCCGCGGAAACATCCCATGTGGACTACGAATCGCTGAAGCAACGTTTCGGGGATATAATTTGGGTGGAAGCCGGTCCTACTCAGGAATGGCTTGCTGGCGCGGAAGTTGTTGTAACTATCAATTCAGGAGCGGGGGTGGAGGCGCTGGCGCACGGACGGCCTGTCGTGACGCTCGGGAAGGCGTTCTACAATAAGGAAGGTATTGTTTTTCATTGTGATGAACCTTCTCAGTTGAATTCCAAGCTCGAAGCAGCCCTGAAACATCCGCACAATTCAGAATATATTCGTAAATTCATCTATTTCCTTCGTTTTCAATATCTTATTGAAGGTTCTTGGCGGGCATGGAGCCGGGAAACCGTGGAGATAGCCGCGAGGCGACTACTAAAGATTGACAAATCCCCTTCTGAACTGGGGAGTCATTAAACTTTTCGCTGCGTTGCTGAGTCTAAAAAAGTGGACAGGGGAAGTCAGATTTTTTCGGAGGATCCCATGCGAAACAAACAATTCTTCATCCTAATACTGTTAGCGTTCTTCGTGGCGGCTGCGAGTCTTTACGCGGCGCCGCGCTATAAGGAACGCCGCTCCACACAGGACCTTGAGCGGGTTCATGTGCGAGGTAAGGTGATGCGCATTGAAGGACAGAAAGCGACCATCCGCACCGAAACCGGCGCTTATGTGAATGTTCATCTCGGACCAAAATGGTACTGGCGACAGCGCGGCTTTCGGTTGCGTACCGGTTCGCATGTTGAGGTACGCGGGTATGGTGAGTTTTATGAAGATGAAGGGGGATATGTTTACCCTTACGAAATCGAAGGGGAAGGTTATCGTATGGATTTAGCCGATGAATATGGCTATCCGCGTTGGGCCCCGAGTGATGGATATTATGACGGTTGGTATCCGTCCCGAGGTTTCTATGATAACTATTATTATTGTCCCCCCCCGCCTCCCCCGCGCTGGTATCGTCATCACCCCCGTTATCATCGCTATGGTCCCCGCTATGGTTATGTCTGGGAACCCCGGAGAGGGTGGCACAGGCGTCCCTGCCGTCCCCATTTCGGCATCCATGTCGGCTTCTGGTGGCCATGAGAAATCCTTGATTCTGATAGAAGAAACGTCCTCGCCTTTGTGGTGGGGACGTTTCTTTATGTCTTCGAATTAATTGTTTTCGAGTGCAATTTTGGCAAATATGACCGTT
>CBDVDL010000340.1:0-2294 GCA_965372735.1 uncultured Alphaproteobacteria bacterium
GGAGTCACGCTTTTCATTCGAAACACGTGCCGCATCCAATGCCGGGCGAAAGTAACGAAGAAATGAGACGCGGTAATCCATAGACCGCGGGCAACTTCAGGGTCGTACGTCTTTTGCCACCAGGACAGCCTGACACGTACGACTTTCGTATCAATCATCTTAGGTTCGATTCTCCAGAATCCCAGAGTTTATTGTGCGCAGTACCAGTCGGCATGAATCGTATATTCTTCGCTGCGGAATCCCATTTTCGCAACGCTCAGACCTGCATCCAACTCAACGTCCTCGAAAAGCGGCGTATCCGCAGTTCCGGCGTACCCGCGAGCCTTCATGGTTCCGCCGTCATCATAGATTTCCAACCGCAGGAGATTCCAGTCTCCTCCCTCAGTGGAGAGCAAACTTGTGATGCCTGCGCGAAGCACAGTCCAATCGCCTCCGACAGACTGTTCGAGGGTGTAGTTCGTGTCATCATCAGCTGTGACGGTGAAGTAGAGTGCGTCGTGCGTCGTGCCGCCTTCCAAAAGGAGCCCGTATTGTTTGTATTCAGCGGTTTGAACCGTGCGCCTTGCTCGTGCGGAGACCGTATAAGGCACTATCGGAGTAATGGTTTGAAGGAGGCGTCCCGCTTCAATAGCGCTGTTGGGATCGAGAACGACGTAGCCGTCATCTTCATTCTGCGAAACATCCATCGCGGTGGCATTCCATCCAGCAGCGCTGCCTTCATTGAAATCATCGCTCAGGATGTTGCAGACCCGTTCCACCGTCAATGTCAGCGAGTCGTCATTCGCATCCGATAAAAACATGATGGCAGACGTTGTCGTACCGGGACTGACACCGGTTCGTTCCACGCGAACAGTGATTTGAGTTTGAGCCTCTGCCACAAGATTACCACTGGTTGGGTCGACATCCGCCCAATAGGGAATGCTGGCGCCGCTGATACTCCAAGCCAAAGTTGCATCGCCAGTGTTGGACAGAGTGATTTGCTGCTCGGTAATCGTGGTGCTGAAATCAAGCGTGGTGGCTTCAAGAGTGAGATGGCCTTCCGGCGGCGGTGGTTCTTCTTCATCGTCGCCATCACAGCCAATCGCCAGAAACAGGAGTCCCAAAGCCATCAGTAAGATAAGTGGCAGTTTTTTCCATTCCATTGTGTTTTCCTCCCATAGGAAATTAAAACGTAATCTTTATAATTTTTTACTTAGCACAGAACCAGTCAGCGTGAAGGTAAAAGTTGCAGCTTCGTCGGCACAGAGCAATCTTCAAGAATCTATAGTGCGAGTAAAACAATTCCTGTCAGAGCAATATTTATTAGTGCCAGTGGAATCATAATTTTCCAGCCGACACGCATAAGTTGATCATAACGGAAACGCGGCAATGTCCAGCGCACAAGAAGCTGGAGCCAGAGGAAGAAGGCGATTTTTGCGGCAAAGGAACCAATACGCAGCACCACCACCCACACATCCGCGAGCGGAATGGTCGCTCCCCATGGGAAAACAAAGCCGCCGATTCCCGATAATTCAAAACTGTCGTAGAGGTAGGGAACGTGATAACCTCCGAAGAAGAGGGTTGTTATCAATCCCGCTAAAACGACCAGTTCGATAAATTCCCCTAAGAAAAACATCCCCCAGCGCATCCCGGAGTATTCGAGGTTGAAACCGATGATTTCGGATTCACCTTCCGGCAAATCGAAAGGAGTGCGTTTTGTTTCTGCAATTCCCGCAGGTAAGAAAAGCAGGAACGCCAGCGGCTGAACGACCACTCCCCACATCGGAAGCCAGCCGAAAAGGAGTTTATTTTGCATTAGCACCATGTCGCCGAGTTCAAGGGTGCTATAGACCATGATGGGTCCGATAATCGACAGCCCGATAACGACTTCATAGCTGATCGTCTGCGCCACCGCTCGCATGCCGCCGAGAAGAGAATATTTATTATTGGATGCCCAGCCGCCCAACACAATTCCATAGACGCCCATAGAGCCGAAGGCCAACAGAAAGAGAATTCCGACGTTGATATTGAGCACTTGGAGCAGGATAACACGTCCGCCGATTTCGATCTGATTCCCAAACGGAATGACGGCGAACATTACCAGCGCCGGGAAGAGCGCGAGAACCGGAGCGAATCGGAATGCGAATTGGCTCGCCGCTGGAGGGATGAAGTCCTCTTTGAACACAAGCTTGAAAGTCTCAGCGATGGAATGAAAGATTCCCCATAGACGAAGCCCGAAAAGCGGAGCCCGGATTGCCCCGAGTCTGTCCTGCATCAAAGCAGGCTGCTTGCGCTCTGCCCATGTCAGCAGAATC
>CBDVDL010000341.1:0-2292 GCA_965372735.1 uncultured Alphaproteobacteria bacterium
TGCTCCGGATGTGCACATTGACGGGCTTATCTAGCCCGGCCATGTAACCACCGTTACAGGTCTGAGTGCTGTTCGTTTTATTCCGCGCGAATTTAGCATCCCCTGTGTGGTTTCGGGATTTGAACCTATTGATGTAATGGAATCCGTGCTCATGCTTTGCCGACAGATTAGCGATCATCGTGCCGATGTGGAAAACCAATATCGGCGCGTGGTGCGTGATGGCGGTAATCCGCAGGCGCGAGCGGTGATAGATGAAATGTTCGAGCCATGCGATATGCCGTGGCGCGGATTCGGCATCATTCCTGAAAGCGGACTCAAGCTTCGCTCGAGGTTTTCTCTCTGGGATTCTGAGAATGTTGCTGTAGAGGTGGAACCGCCCCAAGAGCATCGCGGCTGTCGATGCGGAGATGTGCTATGCGGGAGGATTCACCCATCGGAGTGCTCTCTTTTTGGCACGGAATGCACGCCCGAAACGCCCCGCGGCGCGTGTATGGTTTCCTCAGAGGGCGCATGTGCGGCACTTTATCATTTTGCGCCGATCAAATATGACAGATAAAATCGTTACTTTGAATCACGGTGCGGGTGGAACGGCCATGCGCCACCTTATCACCGAGCTCTTCGTGAGCCACTTTGATAATCCTGTGCTCTCAGAACTCGCCGATGCTGCTCTACTTGAGGTAAACGGCAGCCGTCTGGCCTTCAGCACCGATTCGTATGTTATCAAGCCAGTGGAGTTTCCGGGAGGGGACATCGGCAAGCTCGCGGTGTGCGGCACGGTGAACGATATCGCCGTAATGGGGGCGCGGCCTCTTTACCTTTCGATAGGTTTTATCCTTGAGGAAGGATTGAATCTTGATCTTCTTGAACGCGTCGTGGCATCTGCCGCTGATGTGGCGCGTGCAGCCGGCGTAGATATCGTGACCGGCGACACCAAAGTGGTGGCGCGGAGCGAGTGTGACGGCATTTTCATTAATACCTCGGGCATTGGTCTGCAGCCACTGGGAAATGGACTTTCAAGTAATCCCATTGTACCGGGAGATGTGATTATCGTCTCAGGCACTTTAGGCGACCACGGCATCGCTGTGCTGAGCGCGCGAGAAGGGCTGACCTTCCAGACGGACATCGAAAGTGATTGCGCGCCGCTCAATGACATGCTCCACACCGTACTGAGCAAATCCACCGGTGTAAAATGGATGCGCGATCCTACGCGCGGCGGCGCAGCGGCTGTGCTCACCGAGCTTGTGGAGCAGAAACCTTTTGGCGCCATCATCCGCGAAATCGCTATCCCGGTGCGCGAAGATGTTCATGCCGTGTGCGAACTGTTAGGATTTGACCCGCTCTACCTCGCCAACGAGGGGAAAGTGCTCATGGTGCTTGAAGCGAAGGATTCGGACCGTGTTTTAGAAATTCTTCGCGCACATCCGTTAGGACGGAACGCTGCCATCATCGGCAATATCACCTCAGATAGTCCGGGTCATGTCCGGATAGAAACGATGGTAGGAAGCGTTCGCCGTCTTCAGCGGCCAAGCGGCGAACTTTTACCACGTATTTGTTAGAAGCTATCCTAAAAAATCGCCGTTGTGGGTCTCCAGACCCGCAATGGCAGGTTTGCAGGAGTGAGTGGTCATGCACGAGCTTTACATTGCTGAATGTATTTTGAAATCCGTAAACTCATCGCTTCCTCGCAATGTTGCGCCGACGTTGGTTACGCAGGTGCGCGTGCAAGTAGGACAACTTGATGCCGTCATTCCCGACACCCTGAAGTTTTCGTTTGATGCAATTAAACAGTCCTGCGGAATGCCGCGTGCTGAGCTTCTAATTAAAGAAATTGCAGTGCGGTGCCGGTGCCGCGACTGCGCCCACGAATTTGGAATAGACCTCCCGGTCTTTATCTGTCCGGTATGCAATAGAGGGAATGTGGAAGTGTTACAGGGACGGGGAATCACACTTACCAGGATTATAGCCGACGAGCCTGAAGGAGAGACACATGGAAATACCAGTTATTCGTGATGTTTTAGAGGAATCCAACGCACTCGCAAAAGAAAACCGCGCGGCCTTCGACCGTCACGGCGTATTCGTGGTGAACATCATGAGTTCACCCGGCTCGGGTAAAACCACCCTGCTCCAAAAAACCATCCCGATTCTCAAAGAGCGCGGTATCTCATGCGCAGTAATCGAGGGTGATGTCACGTCCACTCTGGACAGCGAACGCCTCGCGCCTCTGGGGATTCCGGTGATTCACGCCAACACGGAACCGTTCGGTGGTGACTGCCATTTGGGTTCTCACATGGT
>CBDVDL010000342.1:0-2280 GCA_965372735.1 uncultured Alphaproteobacteria bacterium
TGGTCAAATCCGGTTACTGGTTAGAAGGTCGTAACCCTCTGACCTACATCACACGTGGAAAAGAAATTATCGAAAAAGACCTCGAAGGACCTTCGAGGTACTTCGAGGACGGTGCCTGGGTGATCGGTTGGTACGTTGGACGGGTCTATACAACCAAACATGCGTTTCTTTTTACGACATCCAATCCACGGGCATTTTTCTTCGGTTTTGGCCCCGGCGCAGCTACCCGAAGCGTTTTTGCCACCCATGAGTCTCCTTCGGTTGCGCATTTCAGAAGCTGGGGGGTTGCTGCGGGCCGGCAGAGTTTGCCTTGGCTGATGATTGAATACGGTATTATAGGAATGCTGCTCTTCATTGTACCTTTATTTCTCCTTTACAGGCGCGCTACAATTCTGTCACGGAGTCCCCGCAAAGACTATAAGATACTCGCCGCCGCTTTTCAAGGACTAACCATAGTGCTCCTACTTCAACTTTATATCGCAAGCGTTTGGCAATCGGATCCGCTTTCCTTCTTCTACTGGACGACAGCAGTTATCGTCACCCAGCTTTCTTATACAGTGAAAGATAAGAAAGAATTGGAACAAGCCTCTATGCCAACTGTACAAGCCGCACAGGCTTCAGCTTTGCGGATGGACATTGAAGAAAAATGACATCTGAATCCTCTCACCTTTCCAAAGAAAGCGCTCCGAATATGCCCGATTACACATCCGGTTTTCATGTGACTGCGGAAGTTTGTCGCGGCTGCATCATCGACGATTTGGAAGGAGCCTTGAAACTTCTCGATGTATCGGGCGAAATCGCGCGGGAAGTGCTTGCCAACGTTCACAGCTTCATGGATGCGGAGTTTAATTTCTCGCGTGCTCCGTCGTATTATATCACTGCCGTCCATCGCGAATTGAAGCGCGCTACGGGACTGGACGTTCCCTTTGCCGACTTGCGGCATGCCTGCAATGACGTCGGCAAAATCCTTTCGGAAAGGCTGCGCAATCGCCTAAGTTCTCTGCCCACCAAGGAAGGATTTCGCTCAGCGGTGGAATGGGCGGTCGCGGCGAATCACCTCGACTTCCGCACAGTCGGAACCGGCTACGGTTTTGAGGCAGATGAAATTGAAGGCATGCTGAAAGGAAAACTTGAACAAGGATTTCCTATCGATGAATTCGAGAGTTTCTATGAACTGTCGCAAAAAGCGAAGGATGTGCTCTATATTCCGGACAACGTCGGCGAGCTCGCCTTCGACAACATCGTTCTGGATTATCTGCGGGATTTCGGCTGCCGCACGACCGTTCCCTATCGAGGCGGTGCGATTACATCCGACGCAACTTTAGATGATTTTGAAGTTTTGAATACCGCGGCGCATGCGCATAAAATCATTCTTGCCGGGCCGGATACGCTGGGAATCTCTCTGGAAGAAGCGACGCCCGAACTCACAGCGGCGCTTCAAAGCGCTGACCTCATCATCACGAAAGGTCAAGCCAATTTTTACGCCATGCACGCCGCGCAGAGTAGCCTGCCCGGTCGAATCGTCTGCCTCTTTACCAGCAAATGTGACGTGGTCTCGAAGCTTTTTGGCTTGACAGGGAAAGTGAATATCATAAAGGTGTTGAAATGAAAAATCGCGTGGGTGTGGCGAATATGATTACGCTCTCCCGTCTGGCGCTGGGGCCGCTGTTCTTAATCATGTACTTGACCGATTGGTCCGGCGCCAAGATTGCGGGGCTTATCATCGCCATTATTATCGAAGCGACCGACGTCGCCGACGGCTGGACAGCTCGAGCGCGCGGGGAAACCTCGGAAATCGGCAAACTGCTCGACCCTCTCGCCGACGCCGTATCGCGCATTTCGTATTTCATCGGTTTCTTAGTGTATGGCTATGCGGCAGCGTGGATGCTCGCCGTACTGGTTTACCGCGATGTGGGGGTAGCCTATATGCGCACGCTGGCGGCGCTTCAAGGCAAAGTGGTCGGGGCGCGTTCCAGCGGCAAATGGAAAGGCATTTTGCAAGGAACTGTCGCGATTACGATTCTGGCGCTCGATGTGATGAACTTCCCGTGGCTGACCGATTACTTCTCTCAAATCGTCTATACACTGATGCTCATCGTCACCGTCTATACAGGCTACACCCTAATCGACTACCTTTACGGCAACCGTAAAATGCTACAGGAATTGCACTGGAGATAGAGTACAGATTGATTAAATGAACAGCAGCATGTGTATCGCACACTCCACACGCGAGTTTCCTGCCGCACGAATACGGAGATAATCGAGAAAAAGGGAATGTTT
>CBDVDL010000343.1:0-2272 GCA_965372735.1 uncultured Alphaproteobacteria bacterium
ATCATCGCCCTCGGCTATGGCTTCACTCCCTTCAAGAAATCTCTAATGTGCTTGATGAGGCCGAACATAATAAACGCCACTACCACAAGCGGCAGCCAACCGCTGTCCATATCCCGGAAAGCGCTGAAGGCCACCCACGCGACATAAAGAATCGCCGCCGCCTGCAACAGGAATCGCCACGGTTTCTGGCGTTCCTGAGGTTTATCAAGTGTTCGCGCTGAAAAGGAAATCATAGATAACCCTTACATGGGAACGACTTTATAGCCGTAGCAGTGAATGCCTTCGTGGCCGTCATCGAAAATTTTGCGGAATTCGATGCGCACTTTCATACCGATTTTCACGTTGTCAATCGGGCAGTCGGCGATTTGAGCGGTGATGCGCGCACCGCCCGGCATTTCGATAATGCCCAGCGCATACGCGCCTTGGTCTTCGAAACCGGCGGGTGCGATGCGAATCACGGTGTAGGTAATCAGTTTGCCTTCGTAGTCGAGTTTGGTCGGTTCGAATTGGCGATTGCCGTTCTTTGGTTCGACCAGACGCGGCGGAAAAAATATTTTGCCAGTCTTTGTTGATTTCGCCGCTTCCCCTCGATAGCGCCGAGGAATTTCGCGCCAGTAACGCGCGGTAATTTGTGACATCCGTTTATCTCCTTCTCTTTTAAACCGCTTTGAAGATGTGAACGATGGTGGAACCGCCTGAGCCGCCCATGTTTTGCGCGAGTCCTACGCGAGCTTTATCGAGCTGGCGCTTATCGGCATCGCCGCGCAATTGATGAGCGATTTCGACAACCTGCGCCGCGCCAGTCGCTCCAACCGGGTGTCCCTTCGACTTCAATCCCCCCGAAGGATTAATGGGCTTGGCTCCATCACGAGCGGTCACGCCCGCCATAGCCGCGGCGCCGCCTTTGCCGACTTCAAAAAATCCGAGCGCTTCGGTGACGCAGATTTCGGCGATGGTGAAACAGTCATGCACTTCCGCGAAGTCGATGTCTTCAGGCTTCACGTTCGCCATTTTGTAAGCGCGCTGAGCGGCGACTTCGCTCGCTTTCAGATAGGTCACATCATCGCGGTCAGACAGCGCCAGCGTATCGGTTGCCGCGCCGGAGCCGATTATCGCGATAGTCGGATGATTCTTGAATTTTGTTTTCGCCATGTCAAGCGGGCAGAGAATCGCAGCAGCAGCGCCATCGGTAATCGGTGAACAGTCGAGCAACCGCAGAGGATCCGCGACGAGCGTCGAACTCATGACCTGTTCGAGGGATACTTTCGAGCGAAACTGCGCGTTTGGATTCAGCAGACCGTTCGCATGATTTTTGACGGCGACGTGCGCCAATTGCTTGCGAAAAGTATTGAAGGGAATATTGTATTTCGCCTGATACGCATTGGCAATCATCGCATAAAGACCGGGGAAAGTCACGCCGTTGTAGCATTCCCATTCTTGGTCCGCGGCGGATGCCAGCGCAAACGTTGCACCGGCTCCGTCAACATCGAGCATCTTTTCGACACCACCGACCATGACGATATCCGAAACGCCTGCGGCGACCTCCATCCACCCCATGCGCACTGCGAGTCCGCCTGACGCGCAGGCTGATTCGACACGCGCGGCGGGAATCGGACACTGCCCTAAGTAGTCCGCCAACAGCGAGGCCAGATGTTCCTGACCGACGAATAATCCCGGCGTCATCGAACCGACATAGAGCGAATCGATGTGATCCACACCGGCATCATCCATCGCGAGGAGCGCCGCTTCGACGAAGATATCGCGCAGCGACTTCTCCCAAAGCTCTCCCCATTTGTTGATTCCAACTCCGATTACAGCTACATCACGCATAGATGAGCCCTTTCATTTTATGATTATTTTTGTTCTTCTTTCATCATTCCGGGCGCATCTGGAGATACGCCGCGGCGAGTTTTTGTGCACGTCACCGGCTGTCGGGCGGTGCATGAAAACGCCATTACAACAGACGCCGCAAAGACGGGAAAACCACCGCCGCTGCGGCAATCTTGAGCACGTCTCCGAGTAAAAAAGGATACAATCCCATTGCTAAAGCGTTTTCATGCCCGACAAAAACTGAAAGCCACGCAACTCCCGCGGCCAGAATAACCACGGACCCTATCAGCATAGTTAGTGCCGTAAGGATAACATGCTTGTCCCAGCCGTGCTCGGCAAGCATACCTACTAAGAATGCCGCTGGGACAAAGCCCGCCAGATAGCCTCCTGTCGGACCGAACAAACAAACCGCGCCGCAAGCGGCTCCGGCGAAAACAGGCAG
>CBDVDL010000344.1:0-2267 GCA_965372735.1 uncultured Alphaproteobacteria bacterium
GTATTTGATAAGTGAGGGAGCGAGGGAGCGTGCGACTTCGCAAAGTTTTTGTCCAAGCTGTCGCATTTCTACTAATTCATGTCCCGCGCAGTCTCTCAGCACATATTCAAGACTGCGCGCGTTCAAACTCATACCCATTTGCGTCGTTGTTGCCAACGGCAGAAGATAGCGCGCGTCTTCTTTCGCGCGCGTTTCCTGTTCCGTGCGAACTTTTTTGTCGGGAGCTTCACCTTCTTCTGCGATAATGTTTTTAAACAGAATTCTGAAAAATTCGCGATAGTCCTCAAACCGAGCTTTAATCTCGGAAGGAAACCGCGTTTCCCATTCAGTTTCTTTCAATTCTTCAGGGAGGACATAGTCATCAGAGGCGGTAATGTAGCGCTGAGATTTTTCAGTGAACGAAAGCAGGCGGTGAGAATGAAGCTCTTCAGCGGCTAGACGGGAGAGGTCGAGAATGTCGAAGTTTAAAGCGGCATGTTCTGAGACCGACGCATGGCCAAGCCCGAAAATAATCATCTCATTGCTTTTACGGGCACGTGAAATGCCTTCTCGAGCGGCTCGGCGAAGTTCGGGAATGGATTTTGGATCGCGACTGATCCGAGCGTAAGCCGCGGACAGCACTTCAGGCGTCAGGGCTTGTTTGGAGATAGATTCCTCGGAAACCCGGTAAAGCTCGGCAATGAAACGGCGCAATTCAACGTCGCTCCAATGCTCGGCAGAGCCTGTTTCCCGCAGGATGAAATTCAGAATCTCTTGTATCTCGCCCAGAGCGTTTACATCGACATTATGACCGGCGAGGTGCACACGGAGCGGCATGGATTATTAACCTATTTCTTGACGAATTTTATTGACGAGATTATGAGCGGCGCGAATCGGCTCCGGCAAGCGATAGCGCACAGCCGTACGCAATGTCCAATCGATGGCCTCAGGCAGCGTGATTTTATGGCCGATAGAAATATAAAGCGGTGCGACGCCTGTACGCGTGCGCAATACGACGCCGATTTCCTCTTCTTCAAAGGTCAGCGGTACTCGCGAACCTCGTGTCCGCCCGGGTTCCGCATGCTCGCCGATTAAGCGACTCTTCGCACAACCGATGGAAGGGCAATTTAGTGCGACTCCTAAATGGCAAGCAAGGCCGAATCTTCGTGGATGCGCAAATCCTTGCCCATCGCACAGGACTAAATCTGGTTTTCGAGACAGCTTCTCAAACGCGGGCAGAATTAAGGGAAGCTCGCGAAAACTGAGAAAACCGGGAATATAGGGGAACGAAAGAACACTCTGGAACGTAGCAGAATCAAGAACATCGAATGTCTCCGCATCACACACCACGACGCCACCAATGCCCCAATTGGATTTCAGGTTAAACGATACATCAACCCCGGCAATCGTCTTGATTTGTGATGGGAGAGGAGCAATTTTGACACGTTGTCTTAAGGTTTCTTGAAGTTGCTTGGCTTCTTCTGGAGAAGAGGCATATATGGGATAATCGGAATCCTCTTTGTGCAGAAGTATGTTAGAGTTAGACATAATCTCTAATATGAAACTTAGTTTCGCAAAGAAGAATTTTGAATATGGCGGATTATGGAATGCGATGTGTTAGAATTCTAAAAGACCGAAAATCAAAAAAACAACGTAACGCTATAATTGATAATTGGATACGCTATACTTGCGGTCATGCAAAGTCAGAGAATTCAAATGAGAAAATATCTATTATGACGAAAAGTGAATTCTGAAGGACTTTCCAAAGAAAGCGCTTGATTTTTTCTTTTTAAGGTTGTATATTTAAAGATGCAAAAGACAGATTATCAACCACCGGAGTTGCGTTTGCTTCGATAATTGGCCCCCCACGATTATCAAGCTCCGTTTTCACCGGTGGTTTTTTTTCGGTATTGCCGGGGTGGTGAAATTGGTAGACGCAGGAGACTCAAAATCTCCCGGGGCTTGGCCCCATGCCGGTTCGAGTCCGGCCCTCGGCACCTGTGCTCGCCCCGCAAATTCCTGCGGGGCTTTTTCATGCCTGTAGAGGAGATAGCAGATATCTCCGCCGAGCCGGGTTCAGCACTGTTTCTTTTGCGCCAAGCGACGAACTTATTGTGCGTAACCCGGCCGGAATCTGAGACAATTGCAATATAACAGATTTTTACTCAAATTCAAGGCATTCTTCTTTTTCCTTGACAATGGAACGCGAAATTCGTAAAATTAGATATGACAATTGACTATCGCAAAGCCGGCGTGGACATCGAAAGGGGAGAGGCGGCTGCGAAAAC
>CBDVDL010000345.1:0-2236 GCA_965372735.1 uncultured Alphaproteobacteria bacterium
GGTCAGCTATCCGACGAGGAGCTTTATCGCTTGGCTGTCGTGATGAAAAGAACTCTGCTGCGCTTGAAACAAGCCCTCAACGATCCGCCGTATAATTTTATTATTCACACATCGCCGAATTTGCTCGCGCGAGGACGCCGGGCGGGGCATTGGCAGACGATAGCTTATGATTATCACTGGCACATCGAAATCATTCCGCGATTAACTCGAATGGCGGGATTCGAATGGGGAACTGGATTTTATATCAATCCGACTCCTCCTGAAGACGCGGCTCGTTTCCTGCGAGAGATCGAAGTTTCTGTTTCATAAATCATCAACAATCCTAATTTGGAGAAAGGAGTATCATATGTCATCTGTGATACACGCAACGGACGAAACTTTTGAAGCTGAGGTATTAAAATCAGATGTGCTGACGGTTGTGGATTTCTGGGCTCCTTGGTGTGCTCCTTGTCGAATGATCTCACCAGCGCTAGAGGAAATTGCCATGGAGTACGAAGGACGTCTGCGCCTCGTGAAAATCAACGTGGATGAACATACACGTTATGCCGCCTCGTATGGCATTCAGGCGATTCCTAATCTGCTCTTTTTCAAAAACGGTAAAGTTGTGGATCAGGCGGTCGGAGCGGCCCCAAAAGCCATCCTTGCAGAGCGCATTAAAGGGCTTTTAGCATGAGAAGATTTGTCTGTATTTTTCTGATTCTATCGGTTTATACCGGAGTGTGGTCTGCGACGGCTGCACCATCGCGGTTTCTGATGTCTTTTCTGACATCTCCGGAAATCGCAGGCCGGGAAGCCGGAACGCCGGAAGCTGAGCGAGTAGCCGATACGCTTGCGGCTCGCTTCGCACAAATAGGTCTTCAACCAGCAGGGACGAACGGCTATTTCCTGCCTTTTCGTGCCGAGGTTCCGAGGATAGATTCCGCACAAACCCGCGCCCGTTTCTATCTCGAAGGGGAGAGGGACGAGAGTGGGTCAATTGAAGCTGTCCTTGGAACGAATCTTTTCTTTTTTCCTCGCCACGGGCAAAGTGCTGTTTTTACGGCTCCGCTCTTGGATGGAGGCTACGGAATCGTTGCGCCGGAATTCGGGCGGGAAGATTATACTCCTCAGTCCGCTGAAGGAAAAATCCTGCTGATTCGCATCGGCGCTCTCCGCGATTCGATGTTCATGCGGGGAAGCGCAGGTTTTCGATACAGTTTAAGACCGGTGAAAGCCCGAATCGCGGAAGAAAACGGAGCTCTGGCTGTTATCTTTGTGCAAGCACAGGAAGATTCGGGTCGCTTGGAGAAAGAAGTAGAAAGACAGCATGAGAATTTCGACCCTCGCCCGCTGCAACTTCCCGGCACGCATCCGATGCCGGTGCTTTATTTGGATGTTGTTACCGGCAATAGTTTGCAGCAGAAGTGCCGGGACAATTCAGGCGAATTAATGGCGGACTTGAAGCTGACCTTTGCGATGAAAGAACCCATCATACTCCGCAATGTGGCTGGGATTCTGCCGGGCTCTGACCCCGAAAAAGCCAGCGAGTACATTCTGGTCGGCGCTCATTATGATCATTTGGGGAGGAGAGGCGACAAATACTATCCCGGCGCGGACGATAACGCCAGCGGAGTCGTGGCTCTTTTAAGCGCCGTAGAGGAAATCGCCGCCAATCCGCCAGTTCGCTCGGTGTTCTTTATCTGCTTTGACGGAGAGGAAAAGGGTCTGTTGGGCTCAAAATGGCTGGTGGACAATCTGCCAGACGTCGACAAAATCGTCACGATGGTGAATCTGGATGACGTAGGGCGAAGCCCCAGCGGACGTGCCCCGATGGGTTCTCCGTTAAAGATTGATGACAGTGAACTTACGGTCTTCTATAGCCAACAATCCCCTTGGATAGAAGAAACGCTCAGTCCAGTGGCCGAGAAGCAATCCCTAAAGGTTGCATGGGACCCGAGGCCTGTTTTCCATGAATTTAGCGATCATGCGGCGTTTCATGCCAAAGGGATTCCCACGTTATTTTTCTTTTCAGGGGCTCATGGAGACTATCACAGCCCCACAGACACTCCCGATAAAATCGAATGGGAGCTTCTGGATAGGCGAGTGATTTTCCTTGCGGAATGCCTGCAAGAGCTTGGGAATCGGGATGCGGTGTTCAGCTTTAAGAGCCATAAATGAGGGATAATAGGCAGTTGGGGGAAGGGTGTTCAAGAGGGGGCAAGCTTGAAAAAGGTCTTGACAAAATATAACTTTTTTC
>CBDVDL010000346.1:0-2230 GCA_965372735.1 uncultured Alphaproteobacteria bacterium
AAGCCGCCGTCGGCGAACGACCGCCGCTGCCGAAGGACTATGAACCGAGACTTCGCAAAGAGTACCGCGAACGGATTGCTCCTGCGATGCAAGAGAAATTTGCCTATAAGAGTGCCATGCAGATTCCGAAAATCACCAAAATAGTGCTGAACATCGGAGCGGGAGACGCCAGTCAAAATCCAAAACTGCTGGATTCGGTGATCGCGGATTTGGGAGTGATTGCGGGACAAAAACCGATGACGGCGCGAGCGCGCAAATCGATCTCCAATTTTAAGCTGCGCGAGGGCATGCCCATTGGAGCGTTCGTTACGCTTCGGAATGTTCAGATGTATGAGTTCCTTGATCGTCTGCTGACAATTGCTATTCCGCGTATTCGGGATTTCCGCGGCGTTTCGGACCGCAGTTTCGATGGACGGGGAAATTATACGCTGGGCATCAAAGAACAAATCGTTTTTCCTGAGATTGATTACGATAAAATCGAAAAGATTCGCGGAATGGATATCACCCTTGTGACGTCGGCTCAAACGGATGAACAGGCGTTTGAACTGTTAAAACTGTTCGGGATGCCTTTCCGGAAAAGAGAGACAGCGGCAGAGGAAGTTGCTGCAGCCTGACACGAATCCTGTTTCATTTGCTAAAAAAAGAATTTCACGTTTTGAAAGCGGAGTACCATGGCTCGTCGTGCAATGATTGTTAAGGCAGCGAAGCCGCCAAAATTTCAAGTTCGCCAGCATAATCGGTGTCGCCGATGCGGCAGGCCGCGGGCTTATATTCGTAAGTACGGTCTATGCCGTATCTGTTTCCGACAATTAGCTCTCGCCGGTGAGATACCGGGAGTTGTCAAGGCCAGTTGGTAAATAATCCGGCCTGAGTACAGGTGGATTGTCGTCCTGTTCTGTCCGACGAGTGGAGTAAAGCATGTTAACAACCGATCCCATTGCAGATTTTTTAACACGCATTCGTAATGCGATTCATGCCCGTCATATGACGGTGGATATTCCTTTTTCGAAGATGAAGAAGTCCATGTCCAAGATTTTGCTGGACACCGGCTATATCCGCGATTATGTCTATGTAGATACCGGGGTGCAGGGTTTCCTGCGGCTGTATTTGAAATACGGAGCCAATGGGAAATCTGTGATTGCAGGTATCAAGCGCATTTCCACGCCCGGCCTGCGCCGCTATGTCGGGAAGGACAAGATTCCGCGCGTTTACAATGGACTTGGGATTTCCATTCTGTCCACGCCGCAGGGAATACTCAACGGCGGACGGGCGTCCCAGCTTGGGATTGGCGGTGAAGTGTTGGCTTACGTCTGGTAAACGGATTCCCAGTAAGAGAGAAGAGGCTTTAGAGGTTAATAGTGTCGCGTATAGGTCGAAAACCAATTCCGGTTCCTGAAAAAGTCAACGTGGCGATTTCGGGTACCCATGTCAAAGTCAAGGGACCCTTGGGGGAAATCGAACGCACGTTCCATCCGGATATGGAGATTGTCTCCGAAGGAAAAGAACTGCTGGTTCGCAGACCATCGGATACCAAAAGTCACAAATCCCTGCATGGACTGACCAGGGCGCTGCTCGGAAATATGGTGACTGGCGTCTCGCAGGGATTCAAGAAAGAACTGACGATTGTCGGTGTCGGGTACCGTGCGGAAGCCAAGAAGCTCGGTGTCCTGCTGAGTATCGGTTACAGTCACGGTGTCTTTTTTGTCACTCCTCCGGATATCAAAATTGAAGTTCCTAAACCGACTTCTATTATTATTTCGGGTGTGGACCGCGAACAGGTTGGAGAAGTGGCCGCACAAATTCGAAGAATTCGCAAACCGGAACCCTATAAAGGCAAAGGCATCCGGTACGTCGGCGAATATGTCCATCGCAAGGCGGGGAAGACCGCAAAGTAGTTTTTAAATGATTCGCCGCAAGGGAAGGGTGTTGCCCTTCAGGTCGGCAAGGAGATAGGATATGCTGCAGAAAGCAGTCCTGAAACGTAAATTGACGCGCGAACGGCGCAAAAAACATATTCGCAAAATCGTCAGTGGAACCGCGGAGCGGGCGAGGCTGGTGGTTCATCGTACCAACCGCCACATCTATGCTCAACTCGTGGATGACTCCAACGAACGGACCCTGTCGGGAGTATCGTCCCTCTCACCTGCACTGAGGGAAGAGCTGAAGGGAAAGACGCCGCTGGAAAAAGCCACGCGTGTCGGTGAAGCTGTCGCGCAAAAAGCAAAAGAAA
>CBDVDL010000347.1:0-2229 GCA_965372735.1 uncultured Alphaproteobacteria bacterium
CAAGGGGCTTCAGCCCCTTGTACTATCCAACGCCGTATCATTTTAAAGTCTTCTTTGCCCGCAAGTATTTAAAGGGGCTGAAGCCCCTTGCTTTTCATTCTCTGATTAGCGGGGTTCGTCACTCTTCACTTTGTATTCTTTGAATCGAATCTCCGGCCGTCCAGCGAACAGCGCCGTTTAGATCATCGAGGAGTTTTTCCAATGCAGGAACAGCGTCCATAGCTTCTGCTCCGATTTGACCGAGAGCCCAAGCCGCCGATTCCCTCACACGGTCATTCTTATCCTCAAGCGTCTGAATCAGAGGTTCGAGCGCTTCCTTCGCTTGACTGCCAAAGCCTCCTAATGCGAAGGCAGCTTCCCGGCGCACTTTGCTCTTCTCGTTTTGCAAATCCGCAATAAGGGTTTCGATATTTTTTTCGGTCATTTATTTTCCTTTCGTGTGAAAAAACACGTTTAGAACGTCATCATCGTTTCGATTCGCACGCTGCGATGCGCTTCTCCATTCCAGTAAGTAATCCGATGATCATAAACGAGAGTGACATTGGAAGCCAGACCAAGATAAACTTTCGTGCCGTAAATTGTTCCGTCCGTATTAGTTTCGAAGAGCCGTTCGACATTGGGCTGCATAAAGTAGCCTGAAACCTTGCGCACCTTCGGTACGAAAGCGGGCGTGATTCCCGCCTCACCGTAGAAGGTCTTGGCGGCGGAATAGTTTTCTCCATGCATGTCGAGGTACCACGCGTTGACATACGCGAGCGTTCCGATGTACAGCAAGATGTCGGCGTAGTGTCCGTCGGCGCGTGAAAGTCCTTTCAGCATCGCCTCTTTGGGGACATAGGTCGAATCTCCCACTAAGCGTACCCGTTCGATTTCATAGACGAAATTGAAATAATCGCCAAGAAATTGGCTGTCGTAATGCCGGAATTCGTAGCCGACTTTCAGAGGGCCGATTCCGACCGTGACGCCGGGAAAGGCGAAGCCCCATCCGTAATCAATAATCTGTGCCGCCTGAGTGTACAACCAAATCGAGAGCGGCCGCTTGCGCCAGATAGGCAAACCTGCGTCCACACCGATGATGGCAATATCATCCTTTTTATCCTTGTAACTCTGCGGCGGTGAAGTAATATCGGGAATTTCTCCCCATTCAATTAATTGCTGAATCTGCGCAGGGGTAAAGTGGTCATAGAACTCTTCTCGACGCTGGAAATCGTCCACACCATCAAACCAATCCAATCCATCGGGCACTCCATCGTTGTCAGCATCGCGCGCTCCCGCGTACTGGTTTCCGTCATATCCGATAGTTCCACCGAACGTCAAACCCGCGACCGGCGAACGGTACGACAGCCTGCATCCGATAAGTCCCGGTTCGTCAATTTCACGCAGATTATTCAGCATCGCCTGCCAGCCGACACGGTCGCGCTCTCCCTCCGTGTAAATACCTAATCGCTTCACCGCCGGATACTGAATCGCATTCGAGTAATGCCTCATGATGATGCCATAACCGAGCGTCACACCATCGAGCGCGCCTACTCGCACATAGAGAGGATCCCCCGGCAAACCATAGCGGATGTAGTAAATCTTTTCGACGATATCGAAGGGTTCATCCCAATCCTCTTCGCGTAATTGCCCTTCTTCGTCGAAGTAAAACGTCAAATCCAGACCGATTCCGAATTTCCCCAGTGAAATATCGGGGCGCAGGCTGAACTGCTGATAGACTTTTCCGTCTATAATCACCGCTCCAATCGCGCCGTTCCAGCGAATACCGCTGGTCGAACCGCCGACGCCCGGCGGAGGAGGATCAAAAGCGGGGTCGTAGGTTTCCTGAGCAAATGCCGGAATAAATGTGAACAAACAAATGATGACAGCAACGCGAGGTCGCATAATAACTCCGCAAATTCGATTTCTATCTACATACGAATTCAAAATCTCAGGTCATGGTATTCTTAATGCTATCCCTAAATTTAACAAGGTAAGAGCAAAAAGTCAATCACGCGCCATAATCCACGGCCAGCTTAAACGCCGGGCGAATTGCAGGCAACGAAATTCCCCCTTGATTTTCAGGGCATTTAAATGTATATTTAAATGATATATTGGAGTCGTTATGCCGCCGAAATCGGTCTATTTGGATAATGCCGCAACAACCCGGCCAGAGCCGGAGGTTATTGCCGCGATGAAGGACGCCCTTGAGCAGCACTGGGGAAATCCCTCCAGCATTCACGAAGCCGGTCG
>CBDVDL010000348.1:0-2218 GCA_965372735.1 uncultured Alphaproteobacteria bacterium
TCAAAATCGAATTGGATCGATCATACCCGTCGAGCTGGGAAACGCTCTACGCCAGCACATCTAATGACGGTGTCCAATCCTGGATCGTCACCAGCCCGGCGACCAGCGACGCTCGCATTCGCATTTCCAGCATTAACGAGCCGAGCGCTGTGGATGTCTCCGCTGGCAACTTCACAATCGTCGAGTCAGTCGGGCCGCCGAGCATTCAGCATGATCCGTTAGACGATGGCGAACCCGGCGAAGTGTTAGTTGTGGCTTTCGCCTATGATGATATGGCGGGTGTCTCGATGAAAGCATTCCATCGTCAAGTCGGCGCAGTCGAGTGGGATTCCACCGCGATGAGCGGCACCGGCAACCCGAACGAATTCTCCGCGACACTTTCATTGCCGGATGCCGGAGATTACGAATATTACCTGCGCGCTATTGATGTGGGCTCTGAAACCGATTACACGGACGTCTATGACTTCCAGTTGTATCCGTTCTGCGGCACGACGATTTCCTATGACAATGGCAGCGCCGACCGGTTCAACTGGGCGGGCGTTGAGGAGTTTCGCTGGGCCGTCAGATTCACACCTGCGGCAACGCCGTTTGTTCTTTGCGGCGCGCGCGTGGGAATCTCCCCCGACAAACCCGACGCGGCACACACCCACTTCTACGTTGAAGTCTACGACGAAAGCGGCGGCGAACCGGGTACGCTGCTCTTCAGCGACACCACGAGTTCCATCGGCAATGTCGTCGGCGGACTGCCGACCAGGCAGACGCACTGGGCGAATGTGGTACTGCGCGATGGTTCCGGCGAGCCTCTGGAACTCTATGGAGATTTCTTTATCGCCGTCGGTAATCCGGATACGCTCATCTATGAAGCGTTTGCGCGCGACACAACGGGCACGAACAGCGACCGCAGTTTCCTCTATGACGGTTGTACGGAAGCATGGTACAACGAGAATGACGCGTGGGAGAATTGCAAGGTTGGAAACCGGTTGATTCGCGCGCTCGGTTATACTCAGAGTCCGCCGGAAGTGGTGGTGTATCGAGCAGGCGATGATGCGGAATTGCATTGGAGCAATACCGGCGCGCCGTTCTATCGCATCTACAGCGATACGACACCGTTCGGAGCGTATGCGACACTTGAAGGCTCGGCATCTGATACTCTCTTCGTCGACATAAACGCCGCGTCGTCAAGTGACAAGAAATTCTATCGCGTCATGTCCTCCACGCTGCCGTAAAACATCGCATTCACCATACAAAAAAATCAGCCCGCAACCTTTTTCTTGGTTGCGGGTTTTTTCAAACAGACAAGCTGTTTGCACTTCATAGCGAAAGTTTGTAAATTGTAAGGCACTGAAGGAATGATTTAGGACTCTTTAGAACACTATGAAACGTACAAAGACAGACTGGCGCCGACTACTGAATTTTCGCTGTACGGGCTGCGCGAAATGCTGCTCGCTAACCGTTGTTCCTGTCACCGACCGCTACGTTGCTCGAATCATGGAAGCGACCGGCAAATCCGTAAACCAAATCGTTCGATTTTTCTGGCCGGATGATGTCAAAGAAAGCCGACGCGCACCCGGATGGATTCGACTCCGACAGGGGAAACGCTTTATGGGCTTGCGCAAAGTCAATGGTCATTGTCAATTCCTCGAAAATAATCTCTGCACGATTTATTCGCATCGGCCAGTGACGTGCAGGCTTTATCCTTTCAATCTCTTTCAGTATGAAAATGGCGAGGTGGAAAGTCTTGAAATCAACAACGCCGTGAAATGCGAGTATGCTCTCGACGGCAAGGAATCCCTCGAATCGATTAGAACCCTCTATGATGCAGACGAGGTGAATGACGAGGCTTTCTTCGCCAAGATAAAGGAGTGGAACGCGCAGCATCCCAAAGGAACCGCTCAGGAATTCCTTGTTTTTCTGGGTCTGGTGGAGGACGAAAAAACTGATCCTTGCGAATTAACGTGATGAATACTTCTCCGCCGAGCCGGGTTAAGCGCTTCATACCTTACCCCTGCGCGTGTACGTGATTGCGCGCAACCCGGCCGGAATCTGGGACATCTCCTCTCAAGGCAAGAATTAAACAAGTTCAATTTGAATGTCGTGCGTTGTATCAAGGTCGATAACCTGCGGAGAAATACGCTGCCCGTTTGAATCCCAAAGCAGGACGATTTCAGGACGCTCTAAGTTTTCGGATGCAATGCGCCGCACAACTCCTTTCATCCCC
>CBDVDL010000349.1:0-2164 GCA_965372735.1 uncultured Alphaproteobacteria bacterium
CACCTTTTCGAACCGTTTTTCACGGGCTGGAAGCAGGGAAGTCATGCCGGTTTGGGACTCGCATCCGTCTGGGCGATCACCCGAAAGCACGGTGGCTGGATTTATCTCAACAGTTCGGAAGGGGAGGGAGCAGCGTTCGATATTTATTTGCCCGTTCAAAGCTCGGAAGTCGCACTTGATAAAGAGGACGATTCTGCCGTATATTATCCGGAGTAAAGAATCGTCCTTCGAAACTCTTTACCGCGTGGGAAGTGGTTTTTGGAGCCGTTCTCCTGCTGGGGCTGGTCGTTTATATCGTCGCGACTGGCCACAAAGACTGGTGGGGACTTTCGGCGATTTGCTATCTATCGTCGTGGATTCAGTGGACGCTGGTGTCTCTTGCTCTGACCGCTCTGCTTGCAGGCTCTCTTGGATTATTTACAAAAATCCCGACAATAAATTTGCCTCAAAAAAGCGCTTGGATTCTTCTGCCGATTCTGGGCGCTTTTTTGTTGCTGCTGCATGAAACGTTCCCGCTTTTAGGTGACGGATGGCTGCTTGCAGTAGGCCCGCTTCTTTAGCGTAATTTCCTTCCCGCCACAGCATTAATCGTTATCGTTAAGCGTCGATTGTAGTTTTTTATCTCGTAGGTTTGCGGTCTGCCGCCGGGAATGAAGAGAGTCAGATAGCTTGGCTTTGATTCGTTCAGACCGCCGAAATACTGGACAAAACTATGTTGACTTGTTGTACCTTTTCCCCCTTGGATTTGTCGGAGCTGAAGAAGTTTCCCTTGAGCAAGTTCGAGAATTATCCCTATGCTCGAGCGGTTGCCTTTCACATCAATCAGTTTGATTTCCAACCAACCCTGTGGATTCGTTTCGTTGTGAAAAAGCCGAGCGCCCGAACCTGAACCGATAATCAGGTCAAGGTCTCCGTCTTGGTCATAATCCGAGAACGCACATCCCCAACCGTTGAATGCGCGCACACCGGCTAAATATGTGACGTCGGTGAAATGCCCGCCTTCGTTCACATAGAGAAAAGAACGCAGATTCTTATAGATGGACGTGATATACAAATCAAGATCGCCGTCGCCATCTACATCTCCCCATGCCGGATCCGAATGCGTTTCTTCGAATTTAATTCCACGAAGCGTTCGCTCATCCTTCCATAGCGAATCGGTTTTGCCGGGGTTGACATAGAGCATCGTCTTGTTCGAGAATTCGATATAGCGCGGATGCGCAAGATTCGCGCAGATGATATCGAAATCGCCGTCATTATCGAAATCACCCCATTCCGACCCAATCGTATGTCCAAACCAGCTTTCCATCTCTTCACCGTTCAGATGCAGCTCCGGCGCGACATTGACAAACTCGCCTCGTGAATTATTCTGAAACAAAAAATTCTCCTGCAGGCGGTAATTCGAGACGTGGCAATCAGCATCGCCGTCTCCATCGAAATCGCACCACGCCACTCCTCGACCGCAGCGAGGTTCGTCAAACAGCGGCGTCATCCCGCGCTCGGATGTCTCGCGGCGAAACGTTCCGGCGCCTTGATTCATATAGAGAATATCCGGCGTGCCGCTGCCCCGCAAATCCGGCTTTTCGTAATTCGCGATATACAAATCGAGAAAGCCGTCGTTGTTCGCATCCGCCCACGCCGTGCCTTCCGAAGACGACGAATCGCATATCATCCCCGCTTTTTCTGTAGCATCTTCAAACGTGCCAGTGGGGAGCGCGCGCCATAATTTATCTCCACACTCGCCGCCGCCCGTCGCATAGAAATCGAGATGACCGTCATTATCATAATCCCCCCAGACACCACCGGAAGCTCCCCCCGTAATCCCCGCGACTTCTGTGATGTCGACAAAAACGCCGTCATCATTCCGAAGGAGAACCGAACCGGACAACAAGAGATCATCATCGCCGTCGTTATCGAAATCGCCCCATGCAACGCGAGATTGTCGATAGCCTTCTAAACCAACTTCCTCTGTCACATCTTGAAAAACCGGCCCGTTGTAATTCGTTGCTTCACGCGCCCATTCGAGCGGAGCCGCGATGCCGATTGCCCGCATCGTCGAGTCCGCTTTCGGTGTCCAGAAATTGCGCCGGTCGCCCGCGATAAGAGCTTCCGCAAGAGCAAGCTTCGCACTTGCAGTATCTCCAGCGGCAAGGAAATTCCACGCGCC
>CBDVDL010000350.1:0-2161 GCA_965372735.1 uncultured Alphaproteobacteria bacterium
CTTTTTCCAGTTCTTTCTTCATCCACTCGATCCAGCTATTCTGATTTGTGGCCTAAACGGATGCGCTCCGAAAAGCCAACCGACATCCGAAACCCAGCAGCTCATGGGAACGGATTTGACCATCACCGTGTACGATAAAGACCAAACCAAAGAAGCTCTGAAGTCTGCTATCCAGGAAGCCTTCACCTTTGCTCAAGATTTGGAAACCCGAATTCTTCTCGAAGGTCCGGAAAATGAGCTGAACTATTTGACATCAGAGGCGGGAGAGCAGTCTGTTCCTCTTTCCGCGCCGATTTTTGATTTGGTTATGGATGCCCTGAAGCTCTATGAGCAGACAGACAAAGTGTTTGACATTCGCGTCAAGCCCATATTGGAGGCGTATGGATTTGGCAAAGAGCCTCGCGTGCCGACCTCTGTAGAATTGGATACGCTGCAGCAGCTCGTCACAGAGGGAGGAATGTTCGTCGCGGGGAAATCCATTTTGCTTGCCAAAAAAGGAATGGGTTTCACACTTTACAAAATCGGTCCCGGTTACATTCTTGACAAAGCGTCGGAGCGTTTAGCGAATCAGGGAATTCAATCCGCGACTGTTCAGACTGATTTCTTGATGCGCACGACAGGTAATCCTCCTGATGCAAAAGGATTCTTGTGCAAGGTCGCTGACCCGACAGGAGCTGCTGAATCATTGGGAGATGTGTTCCTGCCAGCGGGCGGATATGCGATGGTGACCTGCAACGAAGGCGCGTTTGAAAAGGACGGAAAGAAATACCATATGCTTCTGGATCCGCGCACCGGGAAACCTGCAGACCTTTGCACGGCTTTCGCTGTTCACGCCAAGAGCGCAGCCGAAGCGCAAGCTTTGGCATTCAGCGCTTTCATTCTCGGTCCAACCGACGGATTGAAGCTGCTTGAAAATTTTAAAGGCGCGACAGGGTTGGCGTTCTTTGAAGATAACGGGAAGCCTGTGCGAAAGGGAATGGGTCACTTCGAACACCTGTCA
The DNA here is from genome assembly GCA_965372735.1 of uncultured Alphaproteobacteria bacterium. Classification (GTDB taxonomy): domain Bacteria; phylum Electryoneota; class RPQS01; order RPQS01; family DYHQ01; genus JAUXGA01. The sequence goes on from CBDVDL010000350.1 coordinate 1,001, forward strand.
ACGCACTAAGTGCTTATGCCGAGCTCCGAGCCTCAAGAATCCGAGCGCATCCTGGTCATACGCTTCTCCTCTTTCGGCGATATTCTTTTGACGGCTCCAGCTTTGCGCGCTCTGCGTTCTCGATTCCCAAACGCGAGAATTGATTTTCTTTGTTCCAGCACTTATGCAGAATTTGTCGCTGCACTGCCTGGTGTTGATCGTGTGTTAGAGTTCGACAAGTCGAGAGGGTTTCGAAGTCTTTTTAATTGGCTGATTCGCTTGTTTCGTACTCGCTATTCGATAGTAGTAGATTTACAAAACAGCCAGCGCAGCGCTTTTTTGAGAGTTCTTGCCTTTCCTGTTCTTTGGACAAAATCAAAGCGCTACAGATTCCGACGTTTCTTTTTTATCCATTTCCGAAAGAATCTTTATTCGGGAATCCTGCCGGTTCCTCTTCGCTACATGGCCGCTCTGGAATCGTTCGGCTGCGAGGATGATGGACAAGGACTTGAACTTCGCGTCTCTGAAAACAGAATAGAGAAGTTTCAAGTACAGCTTGAATCTCAAGGGATAGATTCTAAACAAGCGGTGATACTCAGCCCCGGAGCTCGCCATGCCACGAAGTGCTGGCCCTGTGAACAATGGACTGACCTCGCGCGCGCTCTGCTGAATAATAATTATCAGATTCTCTTCCTCGGGAGTGCGGACGAGCAATCTTTTATTGAGACGCTTTTGAAAGAAATTGATGATAACCGTGTCTTTGCTTTTACAGATTTGTCTCTTATGGACGCAGCGGTATTAACGAAATCGGCGCGATGTCTTGTCAGTAATGATTCCGGTCCGATGCATCTTGCCGCAGCCGTGCAAACACCCGTCGTTGCACTCTTTGGTCCAACCGTCGAAGAATTTGGCTTCTTTCCTTTTCGTGCAAACGCGGAGGTTCTCCAAAAAGAATTGCCCTGCCGCCCGTGCAGCGCAATGGGAACAGAGCGCTGTCCAAAAGAACATTTCAAATGTATGCTGGATATTTCAGTTGATGAAGTTCTCGAAGCGGTTCTGCGTCGAGTGGAATCAGTGAATCCATAAAAGATTCGTGAGTTTTCGTGCAGAAATTCTGGAAACTTTTTTATCGTTTTCTTGTCCGTCCTGGTGTATGGGGGGGATTGCACTTTCTCGGACGTG
>CBDVDL010000351.1:0-2156 GCA_965372735.1 uncultured Alphaproteobacteria bacterium
GATTAGGGATTTTTTTTTCGTCCAATACTTCCGTTATCATCGCCGCATAAACACCACCGGGCAGCTTGGGCAACGGAACCCATTCTGCTTTTTCTGTCATGGAATAGTGACCTCCCGAAGAGTAAAAGGTGAGGTGGGTTCCCAAACGCCTTTGACGACATGTCGTCCTTTTCCAAACCCTAAATAGCTATATTTTCCATAGTGAGGAAGTCTGCGCGCAAGGGAAAGGAGCGCATCAGGTTCTGTCGTATTGATAAGCAACAACAATCTGCCTTCGCTGTCTTTCCCGCAGATAACTGTCGGAGATAAAGCTCCGTCCGTCTTGCTCAAAAGTGCCTGCACCTGCGACGCATTGCTGCTGCTTTGCGCGACTTCTTTCCCCAAATCAGACCATCCCGCTGCTTTCAGTTCGCCGAAACGCCACGGAATTATCACTGCCTGACCCGGCTCGGCAGTATCCCGCCACGTCAATCCTTCCACGATTTCACCGCCCCATTCACCTATAAGACTTTCGAACAGTTGTTTCTCGCTGCTGTTCATTTCAGCATCTGCGCCACCGGGCAATACGAACAGGCGTTTCGGTGCGCCGATGATGGTGGCAATCGTTGCGGGCAGCTCATCTGGCCAAAGCAGCCGAAGCACATGCGCATCAGGATCTAATGCTACATATTCCGGACGAACTGGAGTATGAATCGTACTCACGATGCGTCCCGTCGAGAGCCGTACGGATTGCTCGATTTCCACGCCGCTCTCGCAAAAAGCCTTGAGCGGGAATTCCAATTCATAAGGCGGCTCGCTCGTCTGAAGCACCTCGACTTCAAGCTGCCAATCGCCTGTCTCTCCTGTAAGTTTTACCTGCCCGAGTTTGAGTTCTGGGACGTCGCTCCGATAAAGCCACTGATGAAAGAATGAACCGAGCTCCAGACCGCTGGCCATCTCAAATTCAGTCTCGATGTCCGCCCACGAAGCAAATTTGAATCTGTTGTTCGCGTAAAACCGCCGAAGCGCCTTAGCGAATGCTTCCTCTCCTAACTGCCGATGCAGCGCATGAAAAATCATGGCGCATTTGCCGTAGCCGACAGTTCTGAGCGCAGGATTGGTGCGCTCGCGAAAATCAACCAGCGCCGTGGCCTTCGTTTGTCCGGTGTACGCGGTGTAATCACGCAATATCGTCCGGCGGTAGTCGCGAGCGGCACTGTCGCTGATCATTTCTTTATACATGTAATCCGACAGATAGACCGTAATTCCTTCGCACCAGTTCCCCAGCGTGTCATCCACATAGACTGAATTGCCCCACCAGTTGTGCAGCAATTCGTGAGGGAGCGATGTGTACGGAATAAACGGCAATCGCACGACCCGGCGTCCCAACAGCGTGAATCCCGGCAACCCATAACCCGTCTCGAAGAAATTCTCCACGACCGCAAATTTCGCAAACGGATACGCCCCGATTCGAGAGGTGTAAATCCCCAGCGCCTTCTCCAAAGAATTCAAATAGACCGGCACAAGCGATGTATCTTCCGGGAAGAAAAAAGTCTCGAGCAATACGTTGTCCACGCGACGACTGTGACGAATCCATTTCCCTGCTGAAACCGTTAAACCGTCTATGAGATTGGGCTCATTAAAAACAACGCGCCGATGACCCTCTGTCGCCGCATCGAGTAAAGTTTTGCCCGATGTTACGACACGATACTCGGCGGGGATTGCGACTTCTGTGTGAAAAGTCGCCAGATCGCGCGGGATGCGCGGATAGTAAACCGCTTCGGGAGAAAGATAAACACCTTCCTCACTGATATAAGCGTTGACCTCCATCCCGATTTTTTCATGGCTGAAGCCCGACAAACCAGAGGTATCAAAAGCTGTCCCCGACCAGCGAAGACCCAGCTCAAGTTTTGTCTGCCCTTCAGGAACTGTAATCGGCACCGCCCATGTCGAGGCCCAAAAAGATGAGTCGCGCGGGTCGTCCGGGACACCGAAGAGCTCGGCGCTGGCAGGCAAATACTCGGCATAGGTGGTTCCTTCCCCCACCTGGCATTTTACCTCTATATCACCGCCGTGATCCTCTAAAAAGCCGTAACAGACGGAAAGACCCAGGCCGACACCCTTGACCTCGCCTGTGGTGGTAAAAAAGCTGTCAAAAATTTTATCCAGGTGCTCTT
>CBDVDL010000352.1:0-2152 GCA_965372735.1 uncultured Alphaproteobacteria bacterium
CGATGAATCCGGGATTCACGACATTGGCGCGAATTCCATAAGCGGCTTCTTCGCGCGCCAGAGTTTGCGCGAGAATGACAAGCCCTGTTTTGGCAATCGAATAAGCGCACGTTTCAAAAGCGCTTCCGATGCGCTCGGCATTCGGAGCGCCGATAAAGATAATATGTCCCTTTTTCTGGTCGCGCATCATCGGAACCACATGGCGGACTCCATAAAAAGCGCTGTTCAAATTCCCGTCCATCATCAGATTCCAGTCCACCGTGCTCATGTCTGCCACGCGCTTCATTATAAAAGGACCGACATTATTGACAAAAATATCGATGCGGTTGAATTTCTTTCGAGCGCTGGAAATCATCCGTTCGACTTCGGATTCCTGAGCGACATCCGCTCGGATAGCATGAGCCTGACGTCCCATCCCTTGAATCCAGTTGACGACTTCCCACGCAGAATCCTCACGTTCGAGGTAATTGATAATAACATCCGCTCCGGCCTGCGCGAGCTTGAGAGCGATACCACGACCGATTCCCCGAGCTCCGCCGGTGATGAGAGCAACTTTGCCGGTTAGTTCATCTTGTGTGACCATAGTATCCCCATGAAGTTACGATACGAAATCCAATAACAATTTGCAAAGATACGAAAATCCAAAGAGGAATGCAACCATGAACCGCAATAGGCCTGTGTTATGGTGCGCACTTATCCTGCTCGTCCTGGCGGCAACGCCTCTTCAGGCTCAAACCGAAATGGATGTGGAGGTGGCCGTCGGCGATTCTATCTCGCGCTTTTGGATTCAGATTCCGGCCGGATACGATTCAACGCACCCCCCCGCTCTTTTAGTCTGGTGGCATCAGTGGGGCGGGACTGAGCATGAAATGCGAGACTTTACCGAGTTCGATGAAGAAGCCAACCAGCGCGGTTGGCTGGCCGCATCCCATTACGGATGGAATGACCGGCACTGGAACAACCCGATGGCTCAGGACTACGCCCGCGCCATGCTCGGCTGGATACGCGAGAACTTCCCTTTCGATGAAGACAGTCTCTATTTCATCGGCGGCTCGATGGGAGGAGCAGCCGGGATGGTTTATCACAACAACCACTGCGATCCGCGCGATTTTATCGTCGCGGCTACCGCTTCAGGCTCGGGCATCATGGATTGCCACCGGCGAGCGATGGAGTACTTAGCACAGGGCGACACCAATCGCAGTATGCGGGATGTTTTTGGGGGATTGCCTGAGGAAGTGCCCTACGAATATCAACGCAACAGCGCGATTTTTTTCGCCGACACAACCTACAGCATGCATTTCAACAGCCGACACCTCCCTGTCTTCTTGACATTCGGACTGAATGAAGGCGTCTGGAAATCCCACGCTCTGGATATGGATTCCGTCCGGCAAGGTTTTGCGGATACGACGTTTACCTACGAAAATCCGAATATCGGCCACGGCTTTGCTATCATGTGGCCGCCGGGGATTTGCGATTGGCTTTCAGGCTTTCGCGCGAATCGTTATCCCGACGAACTCTCCATCAATGCTGATGAGGACGACCGCTACTATTGGGTTTATTGTCAATCTATATCCCCGGAAAGCACGTTCACCCGTTTCAAAGCCCGGAAAAATGTGGATGAAAACCGCTTTGATTTGGCGGCCATCCGCCATGTCGCGCGGCTTACCGTTGATGGCGCGGAAATCGGATTAGACCTTCAAGAGGTCATTACTGGCTCATGGAGAAACCTTGAAACCGGCCAGACGATGGAAGTGGCTTTGCTTGGCCTCGCCGACGAGCCTGACAGCATCACACTTGATGGAAACATCTTTTCAAGCTGGGATTATGATTCGACAGGACAGCGACTTGTCGTCACATTCGGCTACGGCGGTCTGTTCCAAGTATTTCCATACAATTCCAGCGCGCGAAATCCTGTGCAGCCTCTTCCCGCCGCAACAAAACTAAGCGGGAACTGGCCGAATCCGTTCAACAGCACAACCTCGCTTCTCCTCGAACAAGCGCACGCGGGGCAAGTTCGCTTCGCGGTCTATAATGTGCTTGGGCAAGAAGTCTGGCAGTGGTCTTCATGGGTTGTTCCCGGAGTCCACCGGCTGACGTTCGACGCCGCCGGACTGCCTTCGGGTATCTATTTTTATCGTCTCGAATCGCCGAT
>CBDVDL010000353.1:0-2152 GCA_965372735.1 uncultured Alphaproteobacteria bacterium
GAGCTTTTAGGGAAGGCAATCGAACATTTTCCCGATAATCCGGGTATCTGGACGAATTACGGAGTGGCGTTAATCCGGACGGGAGAAACCGAAGAAGGAAAGAAGGCGATTGAAAAGGCGAAAGCCTTAAAGGGAGAATAAAGGAATCCGTGGGTCCGTCAGAGGATACTCTGCAGCAGCAGCGACTGAAAGAAAGCGGTGAATTTCCCCAACACATCGCGATAATCATGGATGGCAATGGGCGTTGGGCCCGGCAGCGGGGACTTCCACGTGTAGCCGGACATCGCGCGGGGATAAAAACCGTTCGGGATATCGTTGCCGCCTGTGGTGAATTGGGAATTCAAGTTTTAACGCTGTACACCTTCTCTCGCGAAAACTGGGCGCGCCCCCGCATGGAAGTGGCGGCTTTGATGCGACTTCTCCTGCAGACGATTGAACGCGAAGTTGATGACCTGATTGCCAAGAATGTTCGTCTGAAAGCAATCGGTCGGTTAGAGGATTTGCCGGCGGCTCCCCGCGAAGCGTTCGAGCGGGCTGTGAAGCGAACAGCATCCAATACCGGTTTGACGCTGAATCTTGCGCTTTCCTATGGCGGACGGCAGGAAATCCTCGATGCCGTCGTGACGTTTATAGAAAACCCTGCGTTGCCGTTAACGGAAGAAACGTTCGGGAATTGCCTCTATACAGCAGGCTTGCCTGATCCCGATTTGCTTGTGCGCACGTCGGGAGAACTTCGACTCTCAAATTTTTTGCTCTGGCAATTGGCTTATACTGAGTTGTATATCACGGATGTGCGGTGGCCGGATTTCAGCCGCCGCGAACTCTACCGGGCTATCGAAGCCTATCAAAAACGCGAACGACGCTACGGTCGGTTGCAAAGGTGAAGACTGTGGAAGTATCTCGAGAAGTCTATACATCGCTGAGAAGACGCTTTGGAAATCAGCTTCTTCAGGAGCAGCCTCGGACGGTGATTGCTCCGGCGAGCCTGCAGGTTGTCAAAGATGCTGTGGAAATGGCAAGGCATGAACATCTGAAGCTGCTTCCTCTCGGAACAGGCAGTTCCTTTCCATCGGATTTTTCTCGATTGCATATCAGAACCTTGACGCTGCTTTTAGGAACTCTCAAAGGAGAATGCGGAGGAGATACCTTTTCCAGTTGGTATTGGGCGGGGACGCGACTTTCGCAGTTAGCAGCGGACTACCCCGGCTTTTTTAACGGCGAAACTCAACGCGCAACTCTCGGAGGGCTTATCGCGGACGGAACGCTCTCGTCTCTCGACGCGACCCGGTGTCTTATCCAGCGCCTTATGCTCTCGATGGAAGTCTTCACAGCGGCTGGAAATATCGAGACCTTTGCCGGAGGAGGCACGGGGACGGTGTATCAACTTCCCGCGAGTTCCCTTTTCTTCGGCTCAAAAGGTCGTCTGGGAATTATTCTGCGAGTAAACCTGCGGCGCATCGTTCCTCCGAGACTCGATAGGCCGCTCTCGAATGAGCCCGAGAGTACTTCGATGACGGGAGGCGGCAATCATGCCCTCTCATGGAATCAGAAACAAGAGCTGCTTGATCCCGGCGGACTTTTCGCTTGGGAAGGTGATAGATAGATATAAAAGAGATGCGGTGGTCTAAGCGTAAGACAGTTCTCGCGATTTTTCTATTGGCGGTTGCCGTCGCGGTGGTGATACTATCGTTGGTGGTGCCGCGCTCGTTTATCAATGAAACATCGCGACGGACTCTGGTGACGTACTTGCAGCGATATCTGGGTCCGGATGCGCAAGTCGAGAATGTCAGCGTGAGTTGGGGGGATGTTCGCTTCAACGGCGTATCGTTGCCTCTGAGTGAAGCGGGCAGTCATCTCGAGATTGAACACGCAACCGTGAGCATTCGTCCTTGGCGTGCTCTGACCTCACCCACCCGGCTCGAACGCGCGCTCGGGGCAATCGACTGTCACCATCCACGATTGTTCATTGCGGCCGACACGCTCAAAGAGAAACCGGATACGACAACAGCGCTGCTGCCGGATTTGTTTCTGCCTGCAGGGTTTTACAGAGCACTGGATCGAATCGACAGTCTGTGTTCCATCTCGTTTCGAAATGCGGAAGTTTTTCTTGTCGATTCGCAGGACACACTAACTCTGCTTTCGGATTTTAGCG
>CBDVDL010000354.1:0-2128 GCA_965372735.1 uncultured Alphaproteobacteria bacterium
ACGCCATAGGACAGGCAAATTTTTATTTTTTTTTATTCAGGTATATCCTCATGAACAAAATGCGCTATTTATCGATTGAAGGGGTTATCGGAGTCGGCAAGACGACGCTCGCGGAAATCTTGACGAACCGGCTGCAAGGGCAGGTTGTGCTGGAACGCCCGGAAGAGAATCCCTTTCTTGAAGATTTCTATGTTGACCCAAAGCGATTCGCTTTTCAGACGCAGATTTTCTTTTTGCTGTCGCGTTATCGGCAGCAGCAGGAATTGCCCGAACCCGACTTTTTCCACCCCGTTCTCATAGCGGATTACCTGTTTGCCAAAGACAAGATTTTTGCCTACATTAATCTGAGTGAGACGGAGCTTCTGCTCTATGAACGGGTGATGGAAATCCTCGAACCTCGCATTCGCAAACCGGACTTAGTGATTTATCTGCAGTCATCGTCCGAGCGGCTGATGAAAAATATCCGGCTGCGCAGTCGTCCTTATGAACGGTCGATGAGCGAAGAGTATATTCGTACGCTGAACGAAGCGTATAATCAATTTTTCTTCAACTATAAGGACACCCCGCTTCTGATTGTGAATGCCACGCGTATTGATTTTGTGAAGAACGAGGAACATCTAAAAGCGCTGGTTGAAGAAATTATGCGAGAGCGCACCGGGACGAGTTTTTATAATCCGGCGGAGACATAGATGGGTTTTTTATTACGACTTTTTCTGATTGTTGTGGCGATACTGTTTCTGTTTCGCTGGGTGGGGAGGATGCTTGCCCGAGGCACGCAGAAACGAGACGCGGAGCTGCGCGGCAAACCCAAGGACTCGCCGCCGCCGCTGCCATCCGAGGATATTCGAGACGCCGATTTCAAAGATATAACCGATTGACACCATGAAACGAGAAATTATTTCCACTATCAAAGCGCCGCAAGCCATCGGACCCTATAGTCAGGCTGTGAAGGCGAAAGGGACGTTCCTTTTTACCGCCGGGCAGATTCCGCTCGACCCAGCGACAGGCGAAATGGTTGGCCAAACTGCCGCCGAGCAAGCGGAACAGGCGCTGAAAAATCTGCAGGCTGTCTTGGAAGCCGGGGGGAGCGACCTCGCGCATGCGGTGAAGGTCACGGTTTTTTTGCAGGACATGAACGATTTCGCTTCAGTTAACGAGGTGTATGCGCGTTTCTTTCCGGAGAATCCTCCGGCTCGCAGCGCGTTTCAAGTTGGCGCACTCCCCAAGGGAGCTCTGGTTGAAATCGAGTGCATTGCGTTGGCGCCGTGAGACGAATTCTTTTTGCGGGATTTCTTGCAGTGCTGTTGTGGGGGATGACATCCCCCGCGTGGTGTGCGCCAGCCGATACCTTGCAGACAAAGCAAAAAAATCCCGGCGGTGCGATGCTGCGTTCGCTTGTCTTTCCCGGCTGGGGACAGTTCTACAATGAGAAATATCTCAAGTCTCTGATCGTTTTCGGCATCGGAACGGGATTTGCTCTCAGCATATCCCGCCAGAGCGATCAGGTCAAGCGCTACGAGAAAAAGAACGACAGCGAAGCCGCGAAATTCTACCGCAACGACCGCAATCGTTTAATCTGGTGGACGGTGGGGTTCGTGCTGCTGTCTATGGGGGATGCGTATGTGGACGCGCATCTGTTCAATTACGATATTTCGCCTGATTTATCGCTGACGGTTTCACCTTTGGAAGGATTGGTAGTCACATGGAACGCTCAGAAGCTCTGGCGCTCATGCACGAGCATATCAAGACGGTAAATCTGCGGAAGCATGTGCTTTCCGTCGAAGTCGTGATGCGTGCATTGGCTCGCCGCTTCGGGGAGGACGAGGAAGCGTGGGGGCTTGCGGGACTGCTGCATGATTTGGATTTCGATTACACCAAGAACGAACCGGAGCGCCACACGGTGCAGACTCTCGAGATGCTGCAAGATTATAACATCGCTCCGGAAATTCTGCACGCGATTCAGGCTCACGCCGGTCATGTTCCGCGAGAGAGTAAGATGGACAAAGCGATTTACTGCGCGGATCCGACCACCGGGTTTATCGTCGCGGTCGCATTGATGCATCCGACGAAAAAACTTGAAAATGTCAATGTTCCCCGAATGAAAAAGCGATTCAAAGACAAGCACTTT
>CBDVDL010000355.1:0-2108 GCA_965372735.1 uncultured Alphaproteobacteria bacterium
CCATGACCAATGAAGCTCTCGTTGCCGAAGCTTGGCGCGCCCGTGAATTCGCACAGGCGTCCTACTCGAAATTCCGTGTCGGCGCAGCTCTTTTGACAAAAAACGGCAATATTTTTTGGGGCGCCAATGTCGAGTCGAGCAGTTACGGACTTTCGGTTTGCGCCGAACGCGTCGCTCTCTTCTCCGCGCTGACCGCCGGGCATACCACCTTTGAACGGTTGGCGGTTGCCGCACAGACTCCGCTTCAGATTTTTCCCTGCGGCGCTTGTTTGCAGCTCTTAAGCGACTATGCCGGAGACATCACCATTCTGCTTTCGAAATCGCCACCGGAAATTATGATAAAATCACTTCGGGAACTCTTACCTTATCCATTCGGAAATCGCCACTTTGACTCCAACTCCTGATTTAATCACGCGGTCTGCCAATGAAAACATCGGCATCCCCAAGCGGGATCCTTCCCGCCGTTTAATCGGTATCTGCGGCGGCTCAGGCTCCGGGAAGACACTTGTAACCCAGCAGATCGAAAAGACTTTGGGCACCGATAAATTGCTTGTCATCCAGCAGGACGGCTATTACCGCGACCTGTCTCATCTTCCCTTCGAGGAACGCTCCAAACAGAATTTCGACCATCCCGACGCCTTCGACAATAAGCTTCTGGAAAAACATCTGCGCGAGCTTTTAGCGGGCAACTCGGTGACGCAGCCTCTCTATGATTATGCGCACCATACGCGTTCGTCTGAGCATCGCACGATTGAATCCCGGCAGGTTATCCTCTTAGAAGGCATTCTCATTTTCGAGTCGGTTCGGCTTCGCAACCTGATGGATATTAAAGTCTATGTGGATGCTGACTCGGATATCCGGCTTTCTCGCCGGCTTAGGCGCGACATCCTCGAACGCGATCGCTCTGTGGAATCGGTTTTAGAGCAATATGAACATTTTGTGCGTCCGATGCACCTCGAATTTGTCGAACCCTACAAACGCTACGCCGATATTATTGTCCCTCAGGGCGGAATGAACAAGGTCGCACTTGATCTGCTGATTACCAAAATGCGCTCACTTCTGAAAGACTAATATTTCTCTGAACAAGGTCACTCTCGATTTATTGATCACCAAAGTGCGCTCACTTCCAAAAGACTATAATTTCTCTGAAAAAGTCACTCTTGATTTATTGATTTCCAAAGTACGCTCACTTCCAAAAGACTAAAAAATACTCTATGTTTGATTTTCCTCACGATACCGGCTGGATTGAAGTAATTTGCGGGCCGATGTTTTCCGGCAAAACCGAAGAACTCATTCGCAGGCTCCGACGCGCGAAAATTGCCAAGCAGCGGGTTGCGATTTTCAAAGCCGGAATCGATACGCGTTACGAAGAAGATCAGCTCGTATCGCATTCCCAGCAGAAGATTCCTTCCATCGGTGTGCGGAACGCCTGGGATATATTAGCCCATGCTAAAGACGCCGATGTTTTCGGTGTGGACGAAGCGCAGTTCTTGGGTATCGAACTCGTCGAAGTCGCTACCGAACTCGCCGGAGATCACAAGCGCGTAATTATCGCCGGACTCGACACGGATTACCGGGGGCTGCCTTTCGAACCTATCCCGCAACTTCTGGCGATAGCCGAATACATCACGAAAGAGCTGGCAATTTGTGTGCAGTGCGGAAATCCGGCCAAATTCACGCAGCGCATCATCGAAAGCGGCGAGCTTATTTTAGTGGGAGCTCAGGAAGCCTACGAACCACGATGCCGCCGTTGTTTTCGTCCGCCGGACCCAATTTACTCTGTCAAAAATCAATTGACTTTCTCTGGATTGAAGAAGTAACTATTGTAGTGTTATCGATAGGTTGTATCTTTATTCAACCAAACCCGCACCCCTATTTTACTAGCCCCCACCGTCCCCGGTGGGGGGATGAATCGGGATCTCCTTTTAAACCGCCGCGGCATGCGTCCTCGCGTGCCCGGAAAGGCGTTAGTTACATTGCGCGAGAGGTGAGGGCACCACAACTGTCTCGATGTTTTATACACTTGTGATAACGGAATTTCCCTTTAAGGATATGGTAGTGCCGCACGGGCGTGTTGCTCAAAAGGTTATCGGCGGGATAGTTAATTA
>CBDVDL010000356.1:0-2097 GCA_965372735.1 uncultured Alphaproteobacteria bacterium
ACATCTGGGATGGAAAAACTTCCAATGGCCAAACGCTTAGCACCGGACTCTACTTCGTCCAGCTCAATGCGGGGCATGACGTTGTTCTTGGCAAACTGCTTTTCCTTAAATAGGCGATGTATTCGGGAGGCTATCATCATGCAAACAAGTAAATTTGTTTTACTGAGCACGTGGCTTCTTCTCGCGACGGCAACTCCTCTTTGCGCACAGCACGTCATGCTCAACGAAATACTTTACGATACTCCAGGGAGTGACGATACCTACATCATGTTCACCGAGCTCTACGGCCCACCGGGAACAGACCTCGATGGCTACACCCTCGTCGGGCTTAATGGGAATCAAGGAGGCGCCGAGTACTTAACCGTTACCCTAACCGGCACTATTCCCGCGGATGGCTATTTCGTCGTTGGCGGCGCGGGTGTTGTCAATGTTGATCAGATTTCACCCCATGATTGGCAGAATGCCGGCGGATATCAGGGCGTGGGTTGCGATTGCATTCACCTCCGCTATCAAGGAAACAGTGTTGACAGAGTTCGATACGGCGAATGCGAAGCCGGTCTCGAATGCGAAGGCGAGGGGGGAACGAATGCCCCAGACGCTTTTCCCGCCAGTGGCGTCAACCGTTCCATCGGCCGCTATCCCGATCATCAAGACACCGATGATAACGCGGTGGATTGGAGTGTCTTATATGAACTTACACCCGGTGAATCAAACTCGATTGATACCTGCATTGTGCACGACTATACCATCAGCGAAGTCCAAGAAGATAGTCCGGATGGAACACCATTGCATAATCGAGAATTTGTCCACGTCAACGGTATTGCTTCCGTCGCGAATTATGTTTACGACCCCAACACGACAAACTTCTTCATCCAAGATGAAGACGCGGGAGTGAATATCTTCGGCAGCATCGGAACTGTCAATGTCATGCAAGGCGACTGCGTCGTCATCGAAGGCTGGATCAATTTTTACAATGGACTGACTGAAATCATGTCTTCAGGTCCCGGCACCTGCATCTGGGAGCTCGACGTCGTGGATCATGTGGACTCTCCCGAACCGTTAACCGTGACCTGCAACATGATTACCACCCTCGGCGAAGACTACGAAGGGATGTTGGTGTTGATTGAAGATGTTTCAATCAGAGGCGGTGATCCATGGCCTGCTGAAGGTGAAAACGCTAATCTCGACATCCGCGACGGAACAGGCACCTGCATCATGCGCATCGATAAAGATACCGATATTGCCGGACAACCTTCCCCACCGGAACTCTTTGACGTTGTCGGCATCACCAATCAATATGATCCCAATTCGCCTTACCATGAAGGCTATCAGATTATGCCGCGAGCTTATAGTGATATTACGGAATGCTTAGGAACAGATGGATGGACTGCTAAAATCCCAGCAAACTTCAAATTCGTGGGCGCTTATCCGAATCCTTTCAATGCGATAACAAGAATTTCCTTTACCGTCTCCCATCCTGCTACAGTGTCAATAGAAATTTTCGATGTACTGGGGCGGCAAGTGATGAAGTCGTCCGTCGCGGTTTCTTCACCCGGAGAACATTTCTATATTTGGGACGGCACAAATCAGACCGGTGAAACCGTCAGCACGGGACTCTATTTCGTCCAACTCAATGCAGGTTCAGCATCCGCTACCGGCAAACTGCTCTTTTTGAAATAGTTGCGGACGGGTCACAGACCCGCGCCCTACATTTTATTGATTATTGCGCCAGTTCCGCCACGGTGGAACCGAAATCATCCCGGTTCGCTCCACCGTCGGCGTAATTTTTTACCAACGGATGGCTGTCCAGAAATTCACGCACTTTCACTCGCAGCGCGCCTGTTCCCTTGCCATGAATAATCGACGCATATTTCAATCCATTCGTGTAGCAATCCAAAAGATATTTATCGAGAACAGGCAGCGCGTCTTCGGCATACTGACCGCGAATATCCAACTGATGCGGAATCTCCCGCTTAGACAACTCAAACTTCACCGTCACTTTTTCCGGCTTTGAACTTTCTTTGCTCGCCGCTCGCAAATCCTCTCGCCGAACCCACAATTTTACCGAACCGATTTCGACCTGCACCCGATTTTTTC
>CBDVDL010000357.1:0-2092 GCA_965372735.1 uncultured Alphaproteobacteria bacterium
CCGGAAACTCCGCGTCCTCATCATTCATTTCCATGCCCATTTGCATCTCCATCGGAGGCTGATCCCCTGCCTGAATAATGATCTTTTCCACGAACTGTTTTTCAGACTGCGCACCGATAACAAGGGTTTTCATAATCATATGTGCTGCGTCTCCCTTGTCGGATTTGGGCATGTCCATTTCCATTTCGAGCCAGATGCCGTCTTTGCCGTCCACTTTTTCCGTGCCCACGCAGGACATTTTCCACTCGAGCGTTTCAGGTTTGCCGTCTTCGCCGGATGTGTGAATACGGTAAGACGCCCAAGCGCCCGGCTGCACTTTGTCGGCATCGCCATAACGCTTCAGAAGCTCTCCCCACTTGTCACGATTTCCGGGGCCTGCAAAAAGAGACGCGGTCAGAAACAGCATCCATCCTAAAAAGAATATTCGTCGCATGGTTTCCTCCGATGGGATACTCACAAGGGGCTGAAGCCACCTTGTTCTTGGTTATGTCGCAGTTACAAGGGGTTAAAGCCACTTGTTTATTTCAAGTCCCGGATGCGCAGTTGTACGGTTTTCCGGTTCATGTATTCGTTCTCTTCGATTCCGTACACCATCTGGAGAGTCCGCATTCCCGCGTCAACGCGATAGATGTAGTCGCCCAGATTGAAGCCGATGGTGTCAAAAACTTCTCCCTGTTGTCGCGCTCGGAATTTCAAATGATTCGTACCGACGATGCGAGGAGGGCCGGCGACTTCAAGATTTTTCGACAGGAAATTCGGGCGGGTGTTGCTGGGTCCGAATGGAGCGAATCGTTCCAGTGTTTCGACCACTTCAGGGGTTATCTGATTCAGGCTGATTTCGGCATCGATTTTGATGGTTGGCTGCAGGTCGGTTTCCGGGATGTGCTCTCGAGCGTAAGCATCGAAACGTTCACGGAATTCCGGCACACGGGAGGCATCAATGGTGAGTCCGGCTGCGTATTTGTGGCCGCCGAATTGCAGCAGGCAATCGCCGCAGCTTTTCAGGGCGCTGTAAATATCGAATCCCGCAATCGAACGCGCCGAGCCTTTACCGACGTTGTTCTCGATGCTAATCATCACCGTCGGGCGATAGTACCGCTCAATCAAGCGCGAAGCGACAATCCCGATGACTCCGGGATGCCAGTGCTCCCCTGCCAGAACAATCGAACGCATTTCCAGAGTGTCATACATCTGTTCGATTTCTGCAATCGCCTGTTTGAGAGTGACATTGTCGAGTTCTTTGCGACGCCGGTTTTCCTGTTCCAGCACCTGAGCGATTTGGCGCGACGCTGCTCTGTCCCGTGTCACCAGCAATTTGACGGCACGCAAAGCATCTCCGAGACGACCGACGGCATTGATACGGGGAGCGAGACCGAAGATGATATGACCGACTTCAATTTTTCGCGGCTTCAAACCGGCGATTTGAATCAGTGCTTCAATCCCGACTTCGGGACGGTTGTTGATTTTATCGATACCTTCTTTGACGAAGACACGATTTTCATTGACCAGCGGAACAATATCGGCGGCGGTTCCCAGCGCGACGAGGTCGATATACTTCTCCGCATAGTCCGCCTCGAGATTCATCGCGACCAGAATTCCCTGAGCGATTTTAAAGGCGACACCGACACCCGCGAGATCTTTGAAAGGATACGGACAATCCTTGCGCTTGGGATTGACGACCGCGTGCGCATCGGGCAATTTTTCAGCCGGTTCATGGTGGTCGGTGATAATCAGATCCACGCCGAGACTTTTCGCGAGCAGAGCTTCCTTGACAGATGTAATTCCGCAATCGACGGTAATAACCAAACCCTTCCCTTTGGAAGCCGCTTCCCGAAGGCCCTGTTCCGAAAGTCCATACCCTTCGGACTGGCGGTCGGGAATGTAGGCATACACATCTCCGCCGAGGTCGCTGAGCAGGAGATAGAGCATCGATACAGACGTAATTCCGTCCACATCGTAGTCCCCGTAAAGCGTAATCGGCTCTTTGTTTCGCAGGGCTTTCAGCACCCGTTCAACCGCGCGATCCATATCCTTCATCAGGAAGGGATCATGCAGGAGTCGTGTCGAAGGATTAAAGAAATCCTCCACCTCC
>CBDVDL010000358.1:0-2089 GCA_965372735.1 uncultured Alphaproteobacteria bacterium
AAGCGATAATCGTGCTGTTGATTATCGGCGATGTCTGGTAGCTGAATATACCTCCTCCAAGTGCACCTGCCGCATTGTTGCCGAGCGTACAGCGCATGAAAGCCATCGACGACTCATGCATATGCACGCCACCTCCTAAGCGACTTGCTGAATTCCCGCTGATGACACACCGCGTGAAATCCATTGTTGATTCAATGCTATACACTCCGCCGCCATCGTTGTCCTCGCCTGTAACGTTATCATTGATTGTGCAATTCGTGAAAACCAGTGAGGAACTGTCGGAACAAACACCGCCGCCGTTACTCTCCGAAGTATTACGGTTTAAGGCGCAATTCGTAAAGGGTACGGTTGTTGTATGATAGCAAAATACCCCGCCGCCCTTTCCACCGGCCTGATTGTCACTGATGGTACAATTGATAAAACTCGGCGACGACCGGTCGCAGCACACCCCCCCACCGTCCCTGTCAGCGGCATTATTTCGGATAGTGCAATACAAGAATACCGGAGAACTTCCACGGCAGTAAACACCGCCGCCGGAGAAATTCGGCCACGCGCCGGAGGCTCGGCTATTCTCGATGCGGCAATATGCCAGCGAGCATGCAAGCGCAGAACTGGAAAACCGCAACCCGCGCCAACGGTCGGGATAGGCGATGGTGTCTGTCGTAAAGATAACAGGCTCGGTTTCCGTACCTTCCGCTATAATCGTTCCATTGATGTAAAACGGAAACGCCCCCCGAAAATCAAAGGTAGTTCCGCTCCGGAGTATCACCGTGTCACCAGCGGCGATATAAATCGTATCATTAACACTGAACACACCCGGGCCATACGTACCACTGAGAGTATCCGGAAGCTGACCGAAGCTCGCCGGAACGAAACTAAGCAACAGTAATATGACGCAAAGTAGTTTCATATCTACTTGGAATATTGATTCTCCCCCCGCCTGCGGGGTATATAATGCACTCGCCGCGGTGAATCTCATGGGTTCGCCCGGAATGTAAGAATAGTGTTAGCGTACCCGGTTTCTTCTCTTTTACAAAGACTCTCTCGCATCCCCCTGTATAGGTCGAGCGCTAATCCGTCAACGCATGCAAAATCACGTTCGCGCCCATTCCTTATCGATAAATATCTCGACGATGACCCACATGAAGCACCGTCACAATTTGCTGTGCATCATCAATCTCGTAAACCACTCGGTAGTCTCCTGCTCGGATACGCCAGCCCTCTCGACCTGCCAACTTCTGACATCCAGTTGGCCGCGGCTCCTTTTCCAGACTCTTTATTGCTTCTTTCGTCCGCTCGTATGCTTCCGCTGGAAGTTTGGCCAACTCCTTCTGAGCGCGCCGCAGGATAGATACGGCATAGCTCATTGACGCCCTCGTTCAATCTCCTTAACAGCTTCGTCGAAAGGAATGGCTTCACTCTTTGATGCTTTCGCAGCATCGAAAGCACGAATGGATTCCAGCTCCTCTAAATCCACAAGGATTTTCCGGTATTCGTTTATGTCGAGAAGCACCCCCACCTGCTCTCCCTTCTTATCCACGATATATCTCTCGCTAAAGGAAGCCATAATCTTATCTCCTCTCTATCAGGATTATATTACTTCAACAACACCATCTTCCGCGTCTGCACAAAATCCGGCGTCTCCATTCGGTAAAAATAAATCCCGGAAGGCAAATCAGCAGCATTCCATGTAATCGTATACGAACCGGCAACGTGCCGCGTATCAGCCAATGTCGCAACTTCTCTACCAAGCAAATCGAAAATCTCCAGCCGGACAACTCCCGCCTGTTTCACATCATACCGAATCATTGTCGTCGGATTGAAGGGATTGGGATAGTTCGGGTAAAGAGCAAAATCAAGTGGTACAATACCTTGACTAGGCGTAGCCGATACAATCTGCTCGTGGAAAGTTTCCCGACCAGTGATGTCCACATCTGAAATCCGGTACTCATAAGCGACGCCATTCTGCACCCAGCGGTCTACGAATTCATAGTGATGAGCCTCAGAGGTCGTTCCTTGGCCGAGAACTTGGATCAGTTTATGGAAATCTTCTTCTGCTTTACGCTTATATAGAACGAAGTGGTCGTTG
>CBDVDL010000359.1:0-2078 GCA_965372735.1 uncultured Alphaproteobacteria bacterium
CATCAAAATAACAACGACGAGCAAAACAGAAATTATTACCTGAATGACAATCAAAATCCCATACATTACTTTTTCTCCTGCAACACCCTGTCCGAAGCGGCAAGCAGCGACAGAAGGCTGTCAACTTTCAAACTTGCCCCTCCCACGAGGGCGCCATCGATATCTTTTTGTGATAATAACGAATAAGCATTCTCCGGCGTCACACTTCCGCCATAGAGAATTTTCATTTTGCGCGCGTTCACCTGCAGCTTGTCTGCCAAGGTGCTGCGCACAAACGCATGTGCTTCTTGAGCCTGCTCAGGCGTAGCGGTTTTGCCGGTGCCGATAGCCCAGATTGGTTCATAAGCAACTACCGTGCGCTCGACACTGGCGCTGCTCAATCCTTCGAAGCCTTCCGTAAGCTGGGTGACGAGAACTTCTTCGAGCTTGCCGGCTTCGCGTTCTTCAAGGGTTTCGCCGATGCAGTAGATCGGCGTGAGATTCTGAGAGAGCGCGGCGCGCAATTTTTTGTTTAAAGCCTCGTTTTGTTCTCCGAAGATGCGTCGGCGTTCGCTGTGTCCAACCGTTGCCCAGCGACATCCGCAATCTTTCAGCATTGATGCGCTGACTTCGCCGGTAAACGCGCCTTTGACTTCATTATGGAGATTCTGCGCGCCGAAGCTAATCTTTTCCGGCGGAACGTCTTCCAATTCTTCCGCTAAAACAGTGAGCGCCGGAAATGGAGGAAGAATCACCGTCGGTGTCTTTACATCCTTCGGCAACGCCGCCAAATACTCCCGCACGAAAGCACGCGCCTCAGAGAGAGTCTTGTTCATTTTCCAGTTTGCAGCGAGTAACATGATTTACGCGTCCGTGAGTGCCGCCACTCCCGGCAGCGCCTTTCCTTCTAAGAATTCCAACGACGCCCCGCCGCCTGTCGAGACATGCGAGACATCTTTCGTGAATCCATATTTCGCAATGGCGGCTGCGGAATCACCGCCGCCGACAATAGTCGTCGTGCCGTTCTTTGTGGCCTCGACCAGAGCCTCTGCAATCGCGCGCGTCCCGTGCCCGAATGCCTCTGTTTCGAAGATACCCATCGGGCCGTTCCAGACGACTGTTTTAGCCTTTTGGATTATTTTTGTAAAGGCCGCTTCCGATTCCGGGCCGATATCAACGCCTAAGAGTTTGTCAGGAATAGAGTTAGAAGGGACAACCTGTACAGCTTCCCCGTCCCGGATTTCAGCCGCGACCCTCGAATCCTGAGGCAGATTTATGCTGACCCTCCGCGTCTTTGATAGCTTTATAATATCGGAAGCTAAATTGATTTTGTCAACCTCCACGAGAGACCTGCCCACCCTACCGCCTTCCGCCTTCAGAAACGTATAAGCCATGCCTCCGCCGATGATGAGCTCGTCCACTTTGGAAAGCAGGCTTTCAATCACATCAATCTTGCCGGAAATCTTGGCGCCGCCTAATATCGCTACGAATGGCCTCGCGGGATCCGCCAGTGCTTTGCCGAGATAGTCCAGCTCTTTCTGCATCAGGTAACCTGCGACACACGGAGAGAGAAATTTGGTTACACCTTCGGTTGACGCATGAGCACGGTGCGCGCTGCCGAAAGCATCGTTGACATAGACATCACCTAACTTGGCGAGCTTTTTTGCGAACTCCGGATCGTTTTTCGTTTCTTCGCTATGAAAGCGGACGTTTTCCAAAAGCAGGCAATCGCCATCGCGCAGCGCTGCCGCCATCGCTTCGGTTTCTTCACCGATGCAGTCGGGAGCGAGTGGCACAGGCTGTTTCAGAAGCTCCGAAAGCCTTCGTGCGACCGGCGCGAGTGAGAATTCCGGTTTGCGCTCGCCTTTGGGACGGCCGAGGTGCGACATCAAAATCGCTTTGCCGCCATCAGCGATGATTTTCCTAATCGTTGGCAGCGACGCGACGATGCGCGTATCATCCGCAACGTTCCCGTCTTTGATAGGCACGTTAAAATCAACACGCACTCAGACACTCTTGCCCTTTAGCTCGTTTTGATCCCTGGTGAGTTTGTTCATGGATCGCCCGTTGGTTTATGAATGAGAGGACATCGCCATTTA
>CBDVDL010000360.1:0-2076 GCA_965372735.1 uncultured Alphaproteobacteria bacterium
TTTTGAGTCTTAACGATTTCTCTGCATTTAATCCCGCTGCTGCATGTCCTGATAAAAGGCACCGACTTGCAGCCGTTCCACGTCACCTCCTTAGGCTAATATTTGTTTTGCAGCTTCCCCTTGTATTTCTTAACCTGCTGTTCCAGTTTTTCGACGCAAAGGGTGATGGACTTTTTAAAATCCTCGGACGTTTCGGAAGCTTTCAGCAAACTCCCATGAACGGACACGCTAATGTCGCTCGTTTTATTGTCTTTCTGATAGGACAGTTCTACGTTGCAATCGATGATACCATCAAAATAGCGTTCCAAACGCTGCACTTCCTGCTGGGCAAAAGCTTTGAGATCATCACTCAATTTGAAACTTCGTGCGGAGATATTTGTTCTCATCATGCGCCCTTTCTTTGTTGAATCGATTGTCTATGTCGTCTGACTGAGCAAGGGACTGAAGCCACCTTGTTTGAATGGGTGACACACCCACCACGGCGGATTTATAAGGAGACCCCCCTGACATCCCCCCGCACGCGGGGGGAGATACTGCTATCCGGCGCGTGGATGGGCTTGGGTATAAGCCGCTTTGAGCCGCTCTATGGAAACATGTGCATAAACCTGTGTCGTAGCGATACTGCCGTGCCCCAACAGCTCTTTGACCGCTACAAGATCCGCGCCATTATCCAGCAGATGCGTGGCGAAACAGTGGCGCAGTAGATGCGGTGACACGCCTTTCCCCGCTGAAATCCGTGACAGTTCGCGGTGTACAATCCGGTACGCTCGAAAGCGCGAGAGCGGCGCGGCGCTGTTCGAAAGAAAAAACACTCCCGTATCGGGCTGTTCCCGTTCTGCTAAATGGGACTTGCGAAGCGCGAGATACGTTTTTAAACGCTCGGCAACGGTTTTGCCGAAGGGGCACACGCGCTCTTTCCCGCCTTTGCCCATGACGCGAACGGTTTGCCCGCCCGTATCCACTTTTCCCAGCGTCAGCTCCGTCAATTCCGAGACGCGAATCCCGGTTCCATAAAGTAATTCGAGCAATGTCCGGTCGCGCTGCGAAATAAAATCATCACCACAAGGCGAATTCAGAAGTTCGAGCAATTCATCAGACGAAATCGTCGACGGCAGATGTTTCGGGATACGCGGCGTACGCAGGATACTCAGTGGATTGGTTTTCAAAGTTTCCCGACGCACAAGGAAATGACCGAATGCTCTCAGAGCAGCCAGCTTGCGCGAGACGGAACTCCGCGAAAGCTGCACTTTCAGAAGAATGGACAGATAGTCACGCACTCTGTCCGCATTAAGCAACTCCGCCGGTGTTCCTTCGAAAACATCCGATTCTTCAAGGAAAAGAAGATATTGGTTGAGGTCACTGCCATAGGCGTCAACGGTGCGCGGGCTGAGTTCGCGGTGACGACTGAGATCCAGGAGAAAATCGGTTCGAAGTTCACGAAGAGTGTTCATGGCGCTATACGTGAATTCTTTTTGTTCCGGCCGGGTTACGCGCGATAAGTTCATCGTTGGGTACTACGGGAGGCTGCGCTGACCCCGGCGCGGCAATCTATGGTTTCCCCCCGCACGCGGGGGGAGATTTTATGATTCGACGGGGATTTTGATTTTGCATTGCGGGCACACTTTAACCGTTCCCGATTTCAAAGCCCGCTCTTCCATATAGGGATGCCCGCATTCCGGACAAGCTTCCTTTATCGGTGGATACCACGAAACAAAATCACATTTCGGGTAATTCGAGCAGCCGTAGAACGTGCGCCCTTTTTTCGAGCGTTTCCGGCTGACTTTGCCGTCGCAATCCGGGCGCGGGCAATCCACTTCGGGACCTGCGTCCAGCGAGATGATGGTTTTGCATTTGGGATAACCCGAACAACCCAAGAATTTACCGTAAGGCCCATGACGCACGAGCATCGGCTTGCCGCATTTCGGACAGACTTTGTCGGTGGTCTGTTGTTCCGAATCCAGCGACTTGATGTTTTTACATTCGGGATAACCTGAACAGCCCAAGAATTTTCCGTGCCGACCCCATTTGATAATCATCGGGCTGCCGCACTTTTCGCAGACCTGATCCGTTTCTTCT
>CBDVDL010000361.1:0-2075 GCA_965372735.1 uncultured Alphaproteobacteria bacterium
GGGTCCTTATTATTATTTTGGTTAGGCATTCTTCTTGACTTTGATACAGGATCTGAGTATCATATTCCGTAAAAACAATCCGAGGAATCCGGAATCCAACCATGAGTCGAAAATCTTCAACATCGCGCAAAGAAACCTCTATTCGCAAACTCATCGGCGAGCTTGGTGAACTTTCGCGCCGCTTTTCACCGGAAGACGCAACGTCAAAAGTGCGCTTTCTGGAACAAATCCGTTCGCGCCCCATTCGAAGTGCGCGTTTGCTTTTTCGTTATCATGAAATTCTCTGCTTCCTTCGAGCGTATCCGGACAGCCCTGCGCTGTTGCGCGCCAGCGAAGAAGAGCTGCAAAATTTTGAAACTCGTGTCGCGCTCGCAGCCGCTGATAATGAATATACTCCTGAAGGGCTTCGCAATACAGGCATCGCCGGAACCGTGGTCGAATATCCTTTTGATTTTGATATGGCGCTTTGGCTGGCGGAAAAGTTTCCGGATGATGTGGTGATTGATTGGGAAGCTTACGACGATGCAGAGACCGATAATTTAGCTGTCGTATTGCCGCTCTTAGCAAGCTGGATTGAGAATGACAATTTGGACGATCCTGAACAGGGCACCGAAGACTGGGTTACGGTCGCCGCCGGAAGTAAGCAGAATGATTTCCTGTGGTTTTTATCGAGTTTGACAGCGTCACCTTTTCGGCGTGAAATTAAGAGTTATCTCTACGAGCAAATCGAACTGCCGCTGCAATGGCATCTGGCGAACTCGGATGTGTCACGTTCCCGCGCGCGATATAGCGCAAAACGGATGTATTATCAGCGCGGACCTATCATGAAGCCGAAGGGCGGATTCCGCCGCGAAATCGTGAGGCCATTGCCGCCATTAAAACCCTTGCCGAAGCGTGAAGCGAACAAAGTTATTGATTTGACTCGCGGAGCGCTGTTGGTGCGGCAGCGGGAGCTTTATCCGGTGGATCACGCGAATCCGGCGGAAGTTTTTTTGGTGGATGCCGGGCGGGGAATTCAGGTCGCGATTATCGGAACCGCGCCCGAATTTCGTTTGCCGCTCGAAGCGGATTATGCGGCGTTTCTGATTAAGAACGGGCTGCCGATTGGTTATGGTGTCGGAGCGGTGCTGTTTGACCGCGTCGAGATTGCGATTAATGTTTTCGACACATTCCGGGGCGGAGAAGCGGCGTACATCTTAGCGCAATTCTTTCGGATTTTCCATCACAATTTCGGTGTGACGAATTTTATTATCCGGCGTTATCAGATTGGTTACGAAAACGAGGAAGGACTGGCGGCGGGAGCGTACTGGTTTTACTACAAGTTAGGGCTACGTTCTTTCGATGCGGAAATTGCGGAGCTGGCTGAAGAGGAATTTGCGAAAATCAAAGTGGATAAGCGTTATCGTACGCCGAGGAAAATACTGAAAAAATTGGCGCTCAGTGATATGTATCTGCGGCTAAATCCCGATGCCGGCGTCTATGAAGATCTGTCGCTCAGTAAGCTAAGCCTTGCTGCCACGAAACGCATCGGCGAGCATTACAAGGGAGACAGGGCAGTTGCGATTCGAGCCGCTATGCGTAGGCTATCAAGAATTTTAGATGCACCGGATTGGAAAACATGGACGCCGGACGAACGGGAATCGTTTCGCAGACTCTCGGTATTATTCGATGTGATTCCGGATTTGGAAAGTTGGCCTGTGCGCGACAGAAAAGCGCTTGCTCAAATCATGCGCGCCAAAGGCAAACCCGGCGAGACGGATTTTGCGCGGCGTTTACTGAAACACAAACGCCTGAAGCAAGCGCTTCAGGCAATTGTCGAAGAAGAGGAAAGTAATTAAGTCGCCGTTGTCGCTCTCCAGACCGCCAATGGCAGTGTCCCATTGTGTCATTCCTGCTTATGCGGGAATGACATATGCGGCGTAACACGCAAACCTTTAGAGAAACAGCACTAGCCCCCACCGTCCCCGGTGGGGGTATGTTTATATTATAATGCTAAAAAACGTGTTCAACTAATTTTGTCAATGCGCCGCGTTCTAACAAATCGAAATTGAACACGTAGTCTATATTCTCAATCG
>CBDVDL010000362.1:0-2066 GCA_965372735.1 uncultured Alphaproteobacteria bacterium
TCGTAAAATACTATGAAAATAGCTCTTTTTTTTGGACATTATCGGGCGTGGTGAAGCCTTCTCTGAGCATATTTTTACCATCTCAGTTCGACTCTGTTTCCACCATGTAGATTGGTGTAGGCTCACCTTTCAACCCCGCCTCCACGAACTGAGCGATGAATTCAGCAAAGGGACCGATATTCTGCTGTACACTCGCTTCCTCCAAAGCAGCCATATAGGCATCCCGCGCTTCCACGGGTATCACCGTCCACTGAAAGCCACCGGCCGCCAGCATTAAATTCATCAAAAACCTTCCCATACGGCCGTTGCCGTCCACATAAGGGTGGATATACACGAATATAAAATGTCCGAGTACGACACGAACCGCAGATTCCATTTCTTCGCTCAGTAAATCAAAGAATGCCGCCATAGCATCGCGGACTGCCTCGCGGCTGAGCGGGACATGCCTGGATCGGCGAATGTAAACGGGACCATTGCGATAACCCGCAAGGTCTGTGGGCTTCAATAAGCCGGCGGTCACACTCGGTGCGAACATTTCCCGATACCAGGTGCTGTGGTCCTCATCGGCAACGGTGCCAGGATTTACGCCTTGCAGGACCCGGCGCAGACTTTCTCTTACACTTTGGTAAGCCTGCCAGTAACCGCGCGCGGCAAAAGCATTGCGGTGTTCCCGATCGTCCTCATTGTCATCCGGCTTCCACGCGCCGCTGCGAACCCGCTCAATCAGTTCAGGGCTGACGCGATACCCTTCAATCGATAGTGAGTGATAGGCGTCCGTGACATAAATTTCCGCAACGCGTGCCATATAGGAGTCGATGTCTTTCAATCGCCCCGGCACTCTTGGGAACCGTTCGATCACGAGTCCCCGCATCTCTTGCCACATCAGGCAAATGCGATTGACATAAGGCGACATTTCCCTACGGGGAAGGATGAGAGATGACTTTGTTTCAAATGGATCGTTTTCCCGCACGTCATAACCGGCTGCGCGCATGGTCTTTACGATGTCATCGGCGATACGCCGACGTCCGATGTTGCGGAACGCGCCGGCAAGGCGGCCGGCAATCGTGCTGTGGCCGCCCTCCAGCAGTCGGTCAAGAACCTCTGACGCGTCACGAACCATCGAAAGTCCGGACCGGGCATCGGTCGGATTCTGCGTGACAAACTGCTCGAAGCAGGTGATCAGAGCGCTCGCCGGAGAAAAAAGACGCATGCCTTCCTTTTCCTCAATCTCTCCGGTTTCCGGCAGGAAAGCGCGGACGTCGAGCAGTGATGTGTCATGGAGCAGCGTCGTGATGTTGTTCTGCGCTTTTGGAGAGCGCACAAGCAGCTGACGCGGGACTGTCCGGTTGCCGGCATGCAATAACAGCGACTGCTCCGGCGAGAGGCACCAATCTTCGCCAAAACGTTCGCGAAGGTATGCGGCGCAAAAGCTCCAGAAAGAGGCATACCATGCCGTGCTGTCGCCAGGCGCTTCGTCCGGCCGGGACGGGATGTACCAGCCCTTCATAACTTCGCGCAGAAAGCCGTTCGCGAGTAAACGCTCCCGGTGTGTGCGGGTCAAGTCTCTTGTCCGAATAGCGGCTAAACCTTGGCCCTGCAACTTCCGCAGGCCGTCCAGAGATGCGGCTAATTTTTCCGATGGGATTGCCATGTTTTTTGTGCTTTCTTACGTTTATCGTGTCGTGCAATTTTTAGTTTATTACGTTGTATCAAAATTCGTTTTACATGTCGAGCTGAAATTAGTTTTTTCTGCGGATAACTATCAGAAGGGATTAATACGGTGGTTGACTATTATGAAGTTTACTTCATATCGACATGGAGCGATATCTCGAAATATATATTAAAGACGACCTGAATGAAAAGATTATTCTTTTATCAGGGCCAAGGCAGGTTGGTAAAACAACGTTGTCAAAGCAGCTGATCCCTTCATACACATATTTAAATTTTGATTCAACTTCTGATCGAAAAATTATTCATGCTGAAGAATGGACCCGGAGCGTTTCGCTGGTAATTTTTGATGAACTCCATAAAATGAAAAAATGGAAGTCATGGATAAAAGGCATATA
>CBDVDL010000363.1:0-2059 GCA_965372735.1 uncultured Alphaproteobacteria bacterium
TAAGAGCGCGCAGGAATTCCGGTCGGAAATGTTTGTCGCCGCCTTCCCCTTGGATGGGTTCGATAAGGATGGCGCAAATATCATTGGGATTTTCGCGGAAAGCCATCTTGATTTGATTCAGGCACAGCGTCTCCAGCTTCTCCGCTTCTTTCTGATTCTCTTTGTTCAGCGGGAAATTGATGCCGGGAGAGATGACCCGAGGCCAGTGAAACTTGTCGAAGAATTTATTCTTGTTCGGGTCGGACGTATTGGTCATGGAAACCGTGTAACCGGAACGACCGTGGAAGCAGTGTTCGAAATGAAGGACTTGATGGCCGAGTTCGCGGCGATGGCCTTTCAGGAGATTCTTGCGCACTTTCCAGTCCATAGCCGCTTTAATGGCGTTTTCGACTGCCAGCGCACCGCCGGAAACAAAGAAGCCGTGCTTGAAGCTCGAGGGGATGGTGTGTTTGAAAAACGCATCGATAAATTTGGCCATCTCAATCGTATAAAGATCAGAGTTGGTCACGTTGTTGACAGCTACACGCCCGAAATGTTCCAGCATTTCCGGCGTCATGAAACGGGGATGATTGTGTCCGACGGGTGAGGACGCAAAAAACGTAAACAAATCGAGATAACGTTTCCCGGTACGGCTGTCATAGATGTAACTTCCCTGAGATTTGTCCAAATCGAAAACCATATCGAAACCGTCGGCGAGGATATACTTACCCAAGGTTTCATGTACATTCTGTGTGGTAATGCTATTCTTTGTCATTTAGACCTCCTATTAAATTTCTTTCAATCCACGTGAAGGATTGGAATGGAAAACAAACACTCATCTCACTCATCGAATAAATGGTGCGATGAATGTTCGGAGGGTCTGTTGAACCGACCCGTCGGCGTGGAGTTTGAATGGGAGGCAATTTCATTATCTTGTACACTATAATTCCTTAATCATTTCATCGACGGTTGTGATGCGAGCGAATCCGTAGCTGAGATTTTTTAAGCTCGCCATTTGCATGTCTTCATTGACCGCACCCGTTCCGTCCGCCAAAAAGAAAACCCGGTAGTCGCGGATGTACGCATCTCTCGCGGTAGTTTCGCAGCATAGATTTGTCATCACACCGGAAATGACAAGGTCTTCGATTGCCAAACCGCGCAGGACAATTTCCAAATCCGTGTTGTAAAAAGCGGAGTAGCGATGCTTCAAAAGAACTTTGTCGTCATCGAGCGGCGCGATGTCCGGATGGATTTCGCTTTCGCGGCTTCCTTCGAGACACATGCTGTCCCACCACCATCCCATAATTCCGACGTCTCTGCCGTCGGGATGGTGAACATGGCGGGTGTAAATAATCGGACGCTCTTCGTCTCGAAACGCTTCAATCAAGCGCTGAAGTTCCGGGAGAATCGCCGGTGCGCCGCTGGTAAAACCGGGTGCGTCCGGCTCCAAGAAGAACCGCTGCATGTCGATGACCAGAAGCGCGGCTTTGTTCGACGTTAGCTTCATCTCGGTGTGGTTGTAAGGCGCGACGTCGCGGAGCCAGCGGCGAGAGAGTCGTTTTATCGTATCAGACGTGACAAATGGTTTCATTAGGCAAAGAGCGTTTCGAACGGATTTTCGACTTGAATCTCGCGAATGGCCTGGAAATTTCGCGATTGCGATGTGATAATGGTTTTCACTCCGTGTGCGAGCATCGTGGCGGCGGTCATCGTTTCCCAAAATCGCCGCCGCTGACTGCGATGTTTTTCTATTAACGCGAACGTGTCGCGCAGTATGTGCGCGTCGGTATAGAGTATATCGGGCTGAGGAGCCTTCATGATTTTCTCGACGAAGCTACGCGCGACTTTCGCGCTCAAAGGATAGCGCACACATTCCTCGCTGGTCACAATCGAAACGAATTCCGCCAGACTCGAGAAGCAGATACAACTGCGCCAGAGACCATTTTCGGATTGTTCGATAATTTCGGCTGCGCGCTTGTGAAACGGAGACGCCTTATCCACGAGGTAGATAAGGACCATGGTGTCAAGACACTTAATCACTTACCACCTTCCTCGGATTTCATGACGATTGAACGGTTCG
>CBDVDL010000364.1:0-2053 GCA_965372735.1 uncultured Alphaproteobacteria bacterium
TATCGGCTTAAAGTCCGGATGGGGACTCGGTGTGGATATCGCCGCCGTGATTGTCATCTTCGCTCTCTTTAAAGCGCTGCGCAACCGCATTTTCAGCGGAGCTTTGGCCGTTCTTACGGGCTTGCTCTTCCTCGCATCCATGGCGTCAGGTGCTATCGCTTTATTCTCCGAGAGTCATGATATGTTATGGTGGAGTATATGGGCTATCTCGAGCGCATCATGCCTCGCTGTTACCCTGAGAGTCATACGCAAAGGTCGGATTGTACTCATGTCTTTCGGCATGATGGAAAACACCATCATGATGACGGTCGCTGTCGCCGCCAGTTGGATTTCATCGGCGGGTCTCGTGTCAGCCGTTCCCGCATTGACGATGGTGACCGGCTACACATTTATCTGGTGGCACCTCACGATATTCATCGGCGTGATTCTCTACCTCGGCCTGTTCATGGCCATCCCGCTCAAGCGGCAGATGATTCAGGTAGAACGGCTGCGCTTCCCGGCGAATATTCCCACTGGCGAGACGCTCAAAGCCATGTACTCGCACGGCGGCGAAGCGATGAAAAAAGCCAAAGCGCTTGGATTTGCAGGCGGGCTCGGCATCCTGACCGCGGCGCTTCGTGACGGGTTCGGGTGGATTCCCGGTCTTGTTCAGCTTCCCACAACCATCGGGCGTATTGGTCTTGACAGATTGACTCTCAGTATGGAGCCAAGTCTGATTTTCATCGGCATCGGAGCGCTGTTCGGAATTAAAGTCGGATGTTCGATGCTCTTCGGATTTCTTCTGAATTTCGGAGTACTCGCGCCGAATCTCATCAATGCAAAAATCATCCAGCATCCCGCTCCGCAGATTCAAGCAACGGCGAAAGCACAGTTGCCGCTCACAGTGCAAGCCGGACAAACATTCACGGTCGTGCTTGAAGAAGCCGATGTCGGCCCGGAAATGTCTTCGGGAAGCCGCGTGGACACACTCCGCTATACATGGATCGCACCAGCAACCTATGCGTCCCTTGAACAAATTAAGCGCGATTTCAATGCGCCGGAACTCCGCAGCGGAGAATTAAATCCGTTCTACGGAATCATTAGTATCCGCGACACCGCGGATAAAACCCTCGGCGCGAATGTTCTCTTCGCCGAAGCATCGAAAGCGACCGATTGGGAAGCCAGGCTTACTATTGTAGAAAACCAATCTCCACAATTCGTCCAAGCGTTGGGTTTCGAGCCGGGGGCAAGTCGCCTACAACGCGCCGGTGGCTTCCGCAATATCAGCGCGTGGTCGCTCTGGCCGGGCGCAACAATTTTGGTAGTTGGCGGATTGCTGGCGCTGATGTTTCAATGGCGAACACTGGGACGAACCTTTGCCAGCATTTTCAGCGGCCTCGGCAAGAGAAAAAAAGGTCCAAGAGATATCCTCGAACATATCGAGGTTCCGATGAAATGGTTCCTCCCGGGATTTCTAACGGCCGGATTCGCCGCTGTAATTATGTTAATCTGGCTCTTTCACATCCCTTGGTACATGGGTGTTCTTGCGGTGATTCTCACCTTCTTCCTCGCGGCGGTGGCGGCTCGCGCAGGTGCGGAAATCGGTATCAATCCTATCGGTGCCTTAGGTAAAGTTACGCAATTGACCTACGGCGCGATAGCGCCCGGCAATATGACGACGAACTTGATGACTGCAGGAGTGACCGCAGGCGCCGCCTGTTCCACCAGTGATACCATCGGAAATCTGAAAGTCGGACACATGGTCGGCGCGAATCCGCGCAAGCAATTCATCGCGCAGCTCTTCGGCGTCTTTGCTGGAGCGCTGTTAGCGGTACCGGCTTATTTCATTCTCGTGCCCGATGCGAACGCACTCGGCGGCGCGCAATTCCCGGCTCCATCAGCACTGGTTTGGGCGGGAGTCGCTCGCGTGTTATCGAAGGGAATCAGCACCCTCCCCCCCAGCGCTGTGCTGGCGATGATTATCGCGTTTATCGCAGGTCTGGCGATTGTCATTGTAGATCGTGCCTTCCCGAAATGGCGACCCTACACCCCATCCCCCGCGGCTTTGGGGATT
>CBDVDL010000365.1:0-2053 GCA_965372735.1 uncultured Alphaproteobacteria bacterium
ACGCAATCCGAAAAATGAACGGCTTTCGACGTACTGGCGTTTTTGGCTTGAGTCAGGTACGGTGACCGAAGCTTTGCTTGAGGATTTCGCGAAGGCGCTCGCAGTCGAACATGTCGAGCCGGTAGCGATTCATCCTGTCTGCTATCAGCCCGATGATCCCTCTTACATTTATCAATGGTATCTGCAAAACGACGCGGAAGATCATGATATCGATGCAACGGAAGCTTGGAGTGTACAGCGCGGAACCCCGGACGCTATTATCGGCGTCATGGATACAGGCGTCCAATACGGTCATCCTGATTTGGCCGCGAATGTCTGGATAAATGAAGCCGAGTACAATGGCGTTTCCGGCTATGATGATGACGGCAACGGTTACAAGGATGATTATTACGGCTGGGATTTTATCATCTATGAAATGGCTTACCCTGGAGAGGATGGTCGATTCGAGGACAATGATCCGACGGACTTCGCCGGACATGGAACGCATATCGCGGGAATAGCCGCCGCCGTTTTAAACAATGGAACTGGCGTTTCGGGAATTGCCGGAGGGGGAACCGGATTTGATGGGGCGCGAATCATGCCGTTGCGCATCGGTTGGTTTGCGGCCAATAGCAAGGCGTATGTGGCGATGGACTATGTGGCTCGAGCGATCAACTACGGACGCCAGAAGGGAGTCACCGTTTTCACTTGTGCCTGGACGTCCAGCAATACCGGTGGACTCGGCGCGGCTGTCGATGAGGCGATTAGTGAGGGTATTATCTTCTGTGTGGCGGCGGGGAACAGCAATTCCGACCAACCCTACT
Organism: uncultured Alphaproteobacteria bacterium; assembly: GCA_965372735.1. Taxonomy (GTDB): domain Bacteria; phylum Electryoneota; class RPQS01; order RPQS01; family DYHQ01; genus JAUXGA01. The sequence goes on from CBDVDL010000365.1 coordinate 804, forward strand.
ATCTGAGCACACGCGGAGACTGCATTGATATCGCCGCTGTCGATGAAAACGATGTTAAAACATCGATCTCCAACTACGGCACATGGGTGGATATTTGCACTCCCGGCCAATCCATCTTTTCGACCTACTCAGATCATTACACAAATACCTATACCTATGATGGCGGCACATCCATGGCTTCGGCGATGGGTGCCGGTGCGGTAGCCCTGATTAAAAGCCAGCAGCCGGATTGGAACCGAGAGCAAATCACAGCCGCATTGTTGGCGGGGGTGGATGATATCTATAGTTTGAATCCCGACTATATCGGCCAGCTCGGTTCCGGTCGCCTGAACCTCAACCTCGCACTCATGAATACCGGCGGTTACACGCTCATGAGCCCGAATGGTGGAGAAACTTTGGAATTGGGAGATTCGGCAACAGTCCGCTGGGAAAGCGAGCTCATCAAAGGAGATATCACACTCAGTTTGAATTGCAATTATCCCGAAGGTGATTGGGAGGATATTTATACGGGCACACTGGACGCCGATTCCGTGACGATAATCGTATCTGGCACTGCGAGCTCGAATGCGCGCCTCCGAATCCGAAGTGAACTTGCTCCAATGATAAGCGATTTATCGGATGACGATTTCAGTATCGAATTTGCTATGCAATCAGCCAATCCAACCTTTAATCTTCTGACACCGAATGGCGGAGAGGAGCTTCCCATTGGGGATTTGCGCTGGATTTCATGGACAACCTCCTATACCGGACCGACGGTAACGATTTCGCTTAATCGAGATTACCCCGACGGTTTATGGGAAGACATCCTCACTCAGGTCCACAATCTGGGAAGCGTTCTTTGGAGAGTTGACGGGCCACCTGCGTCGAATGCTCGACTCCGGATTAAGGGAGATGATTCTCCCGCATTAGACGATATATCGGATGGCGATTTCTTAATCTCTCTGAAACGCAGTAATCGGATGCCCAGCTTTGAAGTTCTATCTCCGACCAGCGAGAATGTCTGGGTTACCGGAGAACAAAAAACAATTACATGGTCCTGTATCGGCGACTGTGAAACCGTGCGTATCATGATCTGCAAAACATATCCGGAAGGACCGTGCGAGACAATTGCGATAACAGCCAACGACTTCACGGAGTCATGGGACGTGTTCGGATGGAACAGTTTTGAGACGTGCATCGTCATCGAGTGTCTGGGTCAACACGAAAGTGCTGTAGCCTCGGAAAGTTTCACCCTTATCAGTGGAGCGGAA
>CBDVDL010000366.1:0-2034 GCA_965372735.1 uncultured Alphaproteobacteria bacterium
TTGCGCGAGTTCCAACTGATGCTTCGCTGCATCACACTTACGTTCACTGCGGTGGAGTTGTTCTTTGGATACGTTTGCTTCTTGCCGCGCCTCACTAAGCTCCCGTTCCAAATCCGTGCTTGAAAACGATGCCTTATCCAGCTTCTCCTGCGCACCGTCTAAAGCAGCCGAGTCATCCTGCTCTTCTACGCGAGCGATTTGAATTTTCTCGGCCAACTCTGTCAGTTCCTTCTCCACAATGGTAAGTCGCGTCTGGTGATGTTCGAGCAGCATGCTCTTTTGTTGTCGTTTTTCGCGCAGGCGATTGTATTCATTCTCGACGGATTGGACGCGCCGCTGCGTTTGCGTGAGTTCTTCAAAAATGGCGGCACGCTGCTGAGCGCATGTCTCTTTTTCTGTATTGACCGCTTCTAAATTCGTTCGCGCTTGTTTAAGTTCTTTTTCAAGCTGAGCACGCTGCTTTTTCAGTCCGAAATCAGCAGGTGTTTTCGCGGTCACGCCTCCTCCACAAACGGCACCTTGAGGCGTAATCCATTCTCCCTGCATGGTAACCAGTGTCAGCTCATTTTCTCGTCCCCATTGCTTCAGCGCGCAAGCCGCTTCCCAATCCTGTACGATCACCACTTTCCCAAGGAAATGAGACGCGACCGGATCCGGAAGTTTACCGTTTACAAAATCAAGCGCGCGTCCGACCGTTCCTTCCGGCAGCGGCGACTGAGATACCTGTTCTGTTTTCAACTCGCTGACAGGAATAAAGACAGCTCTTCCAGCGTTGGCGTCTTTCAAAGCATTCACAGCGCTAAAAGCCGTTTCCATCGACTCGACCAGATAATAATAGGCCGCCGGGCCCAAGATAGCGGCGAAAGCGCGCGAATACGGCTCCTGCACTTCGACAGCATCACTTAATAAATCAATCAAACCGGCGACCGGCTTTTCCTGAAGGAATTTCAAGGCAGGGTCTGAACGCGGCCCTTTTTCGGAAAGCGTTTTCAGCAGCTCCAGTTTACTTTCCGTCAAATCCAAAATTCGCTGGGATTCGCGCAATTTCCCTTCGAGCTGTTGCTTATCTTCTTCACAAGTTTGCAGTTTTTGCTGCAGCTCAGTTTCTTCGCGCTTCAATTCGTGAAGCGGTTTTTCCATTTCCGCTTCCTGCTCGGCAATTCGGCCTTGTTCGAGCTCTATCTCTTTTTTCTGCTGGACAATTTGTTCCCGCTCCTGCTCATAAGCATCCCGACGTCCTTCAAATCCGGAGAGAGCAGCTTTTTTCTCTGCGAGCTGCCGTCCCTTCGCCGCAACATCTGCGCGAAGATCCGCTAAGTATTTATCATGGTGACGAGTCCGGTAAAGAACCTCTTCGAGAACTTTTTCGTGCTTGTGATAAGCTTCCTTTACCTCGGTATGCTTTGCCTCGGCCGCTTCGAAAGCTTTAGAATATTTGTGTGTCTCGCCCTCTTGGAACTCCTGTTTCTTCGCCAGGAGTTCTTTCTTTTCTCGCAGCAGGATACGCGCTCTTTCAGCGTGGCTGATGATATCGCGGGCGGCGGCTTTACGCGCGTCCAGAGTTGCATTCTCAGTTTCCAGCGCCGCCACATCCGAGATGCATACTTCAAGATTTGCGCGAGATTTCGTGAATTCCTTTTCCTTCATCAGAGCCCGCGTTCGCTGCTCTTCCAGCGTCGCTTCTTCGGTGCGAAGCAGATTGCGAGCCGCCAAGACGGAATCGGACGTCTGTTTCATTGCCTGTTCCATTGGCTTCAGTTCCGCTTGAAGTTTCACGAAGCGCTGCCATTCGAGGCCGAGTTCCAGAGTGGATAAACTCGTCTGCAATTTCTGATAGCGTCGCGCGCGGGACATCTGCCGCTTCAGTGACGAAACCTGACGCTCGACTTCACTTAGAATATCCGCGAGGCGCAGTAAATCTTCGTCAGTCTGATGAAGTTTATTTTGCGATTGGTGGCGCCGGGTTTTGTATTTCGCCACTCCAGCTACTTCTTCGAAAAGATGCCGCCGACCTTCGCCCCCTTCTCGCAGAAT
>CBDVDL010000367.1:0-2033 GCA_965372735.1 uncultured Alphaproteobacteria bacterium
CGACGGCGGCTATATTCTTGGAGGGACTACCGGGTCCTTCGGAGCGGGCTCTGATGATTTCTGGCTGGTGAAGACAAATGCCAATGGAGATAGCCTGTGGAGCCGCACCTTCGGGGGAAGCAGTTATGAAGACTGCATTTCGGTTCAGCAGACCACCGACGGCGGCTATATACTTGGAGGGCATACCGGGTCCTTCGGAGCGGGCCGTTCTGATATCTGGCTGGTGAAGACGGATGTTAGTGGCACAGAGGAGTGGACACGCACATACGGGGGGAGCGATGATGATGGTTGCAATTCGGTTCAGCAGACTTCGGACGGCGGTTATATTCTTGGGGGGGGTACCGGGTCATACGGGGCGGGCTCTTATGATTTCTGGCTGGTTCGGGCGGATGCCAATGGTGACAGTCTCTGGAGCCGCACCTTCGGGGGAAGCGAACAGGATGTTTGCATTTCGATTCAGCAGACCACCGACGGCGGCTATATCCTTGCGGGGAAAACCTCTTCCTACGGGGCGGGCAATTCTGATTTTTGGCTTATTCGGACGGATGGGAACGGAGACAGCCTCTGGAGCCGCACCTTCGGGGGAAGCAGTGGTGAGGAATGCTATTCGGTTCAGCAAACCACCGACGGCGGCTATATCCTTGGGGGAACTACCGACTCCTACGGGGCGGGCTATATTGATTTCTGGCTGGTGAAGACGGGGCCGGAAAGGCCATAATACACAACGATATATCCAGACAGTTTACTGGCAACCTTGTCGTTCGCTGGATAGCGCCTTATGAGTGCGACTATCTGATTTACTCGACAATCAATCCCAATCACGACGGCAATCCTCCCGGTCAGGATTGGACATTGGAAGTCACGCTGCCAAGTATTCCTGCCGGCCCAGCTTTTTGGATTGACTTCAGCCCCATCCTCCCTTATAAAAACTACGTCGTGGTAACGAGCTGCCCATAGACTCTGCAGAAATAGAGAACAGCCGAAAAATAAAAAAGCCCCGCGATGATTGGCGGGGCTTTTGTGTGTTCGATACAATTTTTCGGTTACAGTTTCGGCAGGCTCTTGAGTCGTTCTTTGGCGATGGCGGCTTCGGGGCTGTCGGGATATATTCCAATCAGCTTTTCCCACTGCTCTTTCGTCTTGGCGGGATTCTCCAGACTCTGGTAGGCTAACCCAACCCTTAGAAGCGCGGCGGGAGCTTTGTCGCCATCAGGATACAGCAGCAAAACGCGTTCGTATTCGCTGATAGCTTCGGTAAATTTCTGACGACCATAATAGCATTCCGCGAGACCATACTGCGCGTCGTCGGCAAGCGATGATGCCGGATGGCGACGCAGGAATTGTATGAATCCTTCCTGCGCCAGCTCGTAATTCCCGCGTGTTAAATCCGCCTGAGCGGCGTCAAAAATTTCTTTGCCCGGCGCATCAGCGAGTGTATCTTTAGCGACAGCTCGCATGTTGATTTCATCCATCGCCGCAATCATAGACGCGAAACGCGAATCGGATTCGCCAATGATGGAAGCCATCGCCTGAATGCGCTCATCGAGCTGTGTGAATTTGTAGTCCATGTTCGCGCGCAATTCGCGAATCGTCGCATCCTGCGCTCCAATCGCCGCCATGATTTGCGGGTTGGGCGCGCGGAGCGAGTCCAGTTTCGCTTCCAGAACTTTGTGATCTTCCTGCAGCGCTATGACCTGATTTTTGGACGCACAGCCCACAGCGAGCCATACCATGCCGAGCGCGGCAAGGCCAACGAAAAGAATTCGACCCATAATAATCTCAGAAGTTATCAGTAAGCGATTTTGAACTCAGCGCGACGATTTTTCGACCAAGCCGCTTCCGTATGACCGGGATTCGCGGGGCGTTCTTCGCCGAAACTGACCGTCGAAAGACGGCTGTCCGGAAGGCCAAGACTGACCAGATACCGGTAGGCCGACATCGCACGGCGCTCTCCCAAAGCCAGATTATATTCCGCGGTGCCGCGTTCATCGCAATGTCCTTCGATGGTAACGCTCCACTTGGTATACTTTTGG
>CBDVDL010000368.1:0-1955 GCA_965372735.1 uncultured Alphaproteobacteria bacterium
GCGCAATAACTTCCAGAGTGCCGATATGAACACGTACTCGCTGTCGTGTTTTCAGAGGTGGACTCTTTTTTAGCAAATTCACTTTTGCGCGCCATCGAGTGGAGGATACCATATGGTCGGGAGTCGCTAAAACATTTCCGCGCGATAGTGATTGCTTATCGATTCTACCAAGGTTGATAGCGGCTCTCTGGCCTGTGCTGAGAGTAGTTTGAGAAGTCCCATGAGTCTGCAAGCCGCGCACACGCACTTCCTTTCCCTGAGGAAGCAATTCCAGCCGGTCTTCGGCAGCAATATTTCCGGATGTAATCGTGCCAGTTACAACGGTGCCATGCCCCTTCATCTGAAAAACACGGTCAATCGGCAATCGAAAAAAACCTCGATCTCCTCGACGTTGCAGCGTCGTGAGTTCTTTGCACAGGAAATCTCGCAGCTCTGATATTCCAAGGCCGCTTATGGAATCTACAATGAAAATAGGAGCATTCTGGAGAAAAGTCGCTTTGACGAATTCCTCGATTTGGTCACGTACTAATTCGAGCCATTCATCTTCTACTATGGCTGCTTTTGTAATGACCACAACGCCTTGCTTGATATCGAGAATTTGGAGAATGTCGAGATGTTCCTGAGTTTGGGGCATGACACCGTCGTCCGCCGCAATGACTAAAATGGCGTAATCGATTGTTGCCGCTCCCGCGACCATATTCCGTATGAATCGTTCATGTCCGGGAACATCAATGATTGCCGCAATGTCATCTAAAAACGCAAAACCAATATCGATGGTGATGTGTCGTTCTTGTTCTTCCGGCAGACGATCCGGGTCTGTACCTGTCAACGCTTTGACCAGAAGCGATTTCCCGTGATCGATATGTCCTGCCGTGCCGACAATGATATGTCCCGACGTTTTCTCCGGCGAACTATTTTGAGTAGTCATTCAGCTTTTTTATTTCTTCTTTAGATAATCTGCGCCATTTCCCTAAGGGAATATTTCCCAATTTCAGAGGACCGATACGTACTCTGTGCAATTGGATGACTTCGGAGCCGATGAGCTTCAGCATTCGTCGGATTTCGCGCTTCCTCCCCTCTCCCATAACAATATTGTAAGTCGCTTGACCCTTCGAGTGTAAAGAAATTGGTTTGGCCAATTGTCCCTCCAATAGAACTCCTTTGCGAAGTCTGTTCATTTGCTCTTTCGTCAGGGGTTCCCTAACATGCACGATATATTCTTTATCGAAACCGAATTTTGGATGCAATATTTTGTTCGTTAATTCACCGTCGTTTGTCAGGAGCAGTAACCCTGAGCTTTCGCGATCGAGTCGCCCGACGGGAAAAAGACGAGTTCCATCGGGGACAAGGTCAAGGACGGTTGGTGATTTCGTCTTGGTTGATTTACATGTGGAAAGATAGCCAGCGGGTTTGTTCAGTGCCATCACGATTCGTTCGGGAGGTTTCTGGCGGAGAGGTTTTCCATCGAAGCGGATATCATCTGTTTCAGGGTCGGCATTGAAGCCCGGTTGCGTTGCTGGAATACCATTGACCGTTACGCGCCCGGCTCGCATAAATTCCTCACAAGTGCGTCTTGACGCAACGCCCCAATGTGCCAAGATTTTTTGCAGCCGTTCTTTCATGGGATATTTTATGAATCAAGCAAAAAGACCCTCAGGATGAGGGTCGAGTAGTTGGAGAAGGATCGAAAGTTAAAACCTACAGCTAATTTTTTTCGATAATCGTGAGGCGTCGGGATCGTTTTTCCCATACTTTCTGTTTGACATTATCTTCAACACGCAGACGTAGTCTTTTTGTGCTTAGAAAGCTTTCAACAGTGAAGGTAACAAGAGTCATACTATCATCGATGAGATTAACATGAACATCCTTTGTAAGTCCCTGGAATTCGACGCGCAGCAAACGTTTCCCCGGAACCATTTTATGCATAAGGACACCTTGAAATTTCTCGCCGGGAT
>CBDVDL010000369.1:0-1919 GCA_965372735.1 uncultured Alphaproteobacteria bacterium
TCTGGAGTGTGCTGAACCCGGCTCGGCGATGCAAGGTGTCCCCCCGCACGCGGGGAGATATTTTGTATTCGCTGCGGCGGTTTCGGGTGTTTCATGATTTTATGACAACGTTAACATTCCGGGCAGATCAGGGGATCTGCCTCGGCGAGGGTTCGGCCCTTATTCATCTTCCGCGCGTTTCCATTCGGCGAGTTTGTAGTGGAGCCAGCGCAAGGATACGCCGAGTTCCTGAGCGGTGCGGGTCTTGTTGTTGCCATTATCTTTCAGGCAACGCATCACGAGTTCCTTTTCGTGTTCTTTCAAGGTTCGCCGGGAACTCGCTGTTTGAGGCGCCGGCGAAATAATCAGTTCTGCTGGAGTAATACCATGCTCTCCGGCCAAAACAATCGCGCGTTCGATGGCGTTTTCCAGCTCGCGCACATTGCCCGGCCAATGATAGCCTTCGAGGATGCGCATCGCGTCCGGAGTCACGCGCTTTATCGGCGCGCTCGTCTTTTCGGAATTCTTCTTCAGGAAATGATTCACCAAAAGCGGAATGTCGCCATTACGCTCCCGGAGCGGCGGCAGCGTCACCGTAATGACATTCAACCTGTAGTAAAGATCCTCGCGGAAATTCCCTTTCTCCACCTGCCCCGCCAGAGATTTATTCGTAGCGGACATGATTCGGACATCCACCCGGCGTGTTTCCGTGTCTCCGACGCGCCGGAATTCACCTTCCTGCAGAACACGCAGCAGCTTCGCCTGAATTGCCGGAGGAATATCCGCAATTTCATCCAAGAAAAATGTTCCGCCGTTGGCCACTTCCAAGAGGCCGCGTTTATCCGAAATCGCACCCGTGAAGGAGCCTTTTTTATGCCCGAAAAGTTCGCTCTCCAAAAGATGCTCGGAAAGATTGCCGCAGAATTGTGTAATAAACGGTTTCTTCCGGCGCGGCCCGTTGTAATGCAGCGCGCGCGCCGCCAGTTCTTTTCCGGTACCCGACTCTCCTTCAAAAAGAGTCGAGATATCTGATTGAATAATTTTGCTTAAAAGCGAGAATATCTGCTGCATCTTCGAGCTGTTCCCGATAAGTTCGCTGAATCCATAGCGCCGTTCCACTTCGGAGCGAAGCAGTCGATTCTCTTCGCGCAGTCGTTCCATCAGCCGCGCATTTTCGATAGCAATCGCCGCCAAGTCGGCAAACGCGCTCAGAAACGAAAGCGTTTCCGGCGTAAATCCTCTTCGACGCGTCCTGCCATCAAGATAAATCGCTCCCAAGACGCGACCTCGCAAATGAAACGGTACACACGCGACCGCCTGAATCTGCTTCAAAATCAGACTTTCCGACCCCTCGAAACGCTGATCCGCCTGTGCGTCCATCGTTAAAATCGGCTTGCGGGATTCAATGACTCCACTAACAATCGAGCGACTGAATCCATCCTTGTCCATCGCTGTCTCAGCGGAAATGTTCCGGGCTGTACGGACTCGCAAGCTTCCGTCTTCGCTGAGCACCAAGAAGCCGCGCTCAGCTTCAGCCGCCTGCACGGCGACCTCCATGACGTGTTCGAGCAGACTGTCTATATCCGTAATGGAATTGATGGACTGGCTGATATCGTAGAGCGCTTTCAAATGCTCTTGCGTCAGCGAAGGATATTGCGGCGATTGTGATTCTTCAGAAGATCTATTCATTTTATATGACTCCAGAAATATTTTTTTTCAGAATTATGGCATGAAGTAAGAACCTTCTTCCCGGATTAGAAATTTGCTGGGTTTCGATTGCGCTATATTGTTTACTTCATCAACAACCTGAACAACCCAAGAGTACAATTCATTTCCTTGTGAAAAGGGAAGGATTTTGCCGATTTGAACGGAGGTGATATCACCGAGAAGTCCTGATGTATCCCAAATCAAATCCTCATTATAGAAACACTCGACGGCAA
>CBDVDL010000370.1:0-1905 GCA_965372735.1 uncultured Alphaproteobacteria bacterium
TCCACGATGAATCAGCCCGACACCTCCCGAAGCCGCAACCGCAATAAACGTTACTCCCGATCCTCTCCAATCCGCTGCACCCAGAGCGGCAGAACCGAAATAGGTTTGAGACGCTTTCCCTGTCAAAACACTGAAGAGATGCGATTCTGTTTCGGCAAAAGATGCCATAAAGAAGCTTAGAATCGCAATTCCAAAAATCAAGCTACGTTTCAACATAGTACTATCTCCTATATTCGAAGAGACGGCTGCTTTTGGGTGATTCCACTTCTGAAAAGAAAAGAGCACACGACGGGTCGGTGCTCTTTTCCAAAGAGAAAACAAGAAGCTTCATTTACCGTATGCGTACGAGATCAACCCGGCGATTCTGATAGCGTCCCTCCGTTGTCGCATTCGACGCAACCGCCTTCGTGCTCGCAAACCCCTTCGCCTGCAGGCGACTGGCATCCACGCCGCGCGAAATCAGGTAATTTCGTACGGATTCCGCACGCGCTGCCGACAACGGGACATTAATCGCGTCCGTACCGGTATTGTCGGTATGACCCTGAATTTCGAGGAGCTGAATCTCGGGATGCTCATTAATCAACTGTGCCACTCCATCAAGGACACGACTGAATTCGTCGGTAATCTCCGCTGAAGCTGTCGCAAAGTTGACCCCTGGGAAGGAAATCGTTCCGCCGACCTCTTCCCACACCCTCTTAATGCTGTCTTTCTGGGTCGGGCGCAGAATTTCGAGGGACAGCTTCATGGAAGGACTTCCCTCGAAGATATAGCGGTGAATGAATTCCTTAGGTCCTGCGGGAGGATGAGGCTTATGAGCTACCGCGGGTTTCGCTTCACGCTTGAGCGAGCCAAAGATACTCCGGAACGGAGTGCACCTATCTTGGAAGAAGAAGTTCACCGAAAGGCGATGATTCTGCTCCAGGAAGTCTGCTGGCTCGGTCACATAGGCGTATTGAATCGCCCAGTTGTTGAAGTTGAATCCCAGACCGGCGGTGAATCCACGACTGTCGCGCAACATGTCGTTCATTCCAGCTGCCAGATAGAAGCTGCTATGGTCACTGATATCGAAATCAAATGCACCACCGGTACACACCGTTGCCTCTTCTTCTTTCACCTTAACGAAATCACCGGTCAAAGTGACACTCTTCCATGGGAGAATTCCCATGCCGAAACGCCATTCATACGGTAGACGATCCGGGCCGAACTTCCCATCGAGATCGCGGACCATGGCTCCAAAGAAGAGTTCATCATAGAGAGGAATGTGAAGTCCTGCATCAATGCCATAGCCGTCGTTGTCCGCCAGATCCTCCTGTAAGTATCTTGCGGAAACCCCGAAGGCGATTTGTCCGAGTAAACGCGCGTAGGAAAGTTGGAAAGCGTTATTCGCCACGTCGAACATCGCATCGGGTGTCTCGGTCGGGCCAGTTCGCTGTTCAATGCCCGTAATTCCGCCGTTCAACCAGGAGAGGCTGAACGACCCGATGCGGTCCAAACACAAAGCAGCACTCACATAATTGTGATTTCGCTCGGCCTTCATCCCCGCTGTATACATGAGCGAGGCTTCGAACTTCCGAAGGCCCGCGAGTGCAGCCGGATTCCAGTAAGCCGCCGTAGCATCATTAGCAACCGCCGTCTGAGCAGCGCCCATTGCCATTGCTTTGGCACCAACACCCATACGGAGCCACGGACCTGCGTGGTTTTGCGCGAAACCGGTCGTGGCCAGCATGAGAGCTAAGAGAGCCGCGCTTAGTACGATCATCCTGTATCGGGACATGTTATCCCTCCTCCTGTCGAACGGAAAAATAGATTTAAAATCCTTAAGGCGGTGAGGCCGCTTGAGAGCAGCCTCACCGTATTTGTTTTCTTACTTCACCTTCTTAAAGGCGACCTTGACGATCTCGTCAG
>CBDVDL010000371.1:0-1904 GCA_965372735.1 uncultured Alphaproteobacteria bacterium
CAAACAAGCGCATCTTCCTCATCGGATTGGCGCTGATGCGACTCGCCGTGACATTCGCCACCGCTCCGGAAGGAAACATCAACCGCGCATTCGCGATGTCCACTCCTTCGGAAATCACCGCCACGCCAACCGCATCCACTTGTGTCGGATATTCGTTCATCAAGAATCAAATCAAATCAAGGTCGTGTATCATTAAATCCAGCACGACCGCAACATCGGTTCCCCTTGGACGAAACTGCGATAAGCGATGCACTTCGACAAACTTCGGCTTCGGCGCTTTCTGACCCAAAGCGCGCACCGCGCGGTTAAATCTTTCGACATGGCCAACCTGCAGCACGAGCCCCTTGTCCTTCGCGAGCGCAACGATTTCCTCCGCTTCGGCAACGGTACGCGTCATCGGCTTCTCCAAGAAAAGATGTTTGCCGCGCTCCAATGCTTTCTTCGCGATGTCATAGTGTGAACTCGTGGCTGACGACACGACGACGCCATCCACATCGTTCAGCAATGCGTCCAATGAATCGAAAGCGCGTCGCTCGTATTTCTTCGCAACTTCAGCCGCCCGCTTCTTATCGGTATCGAAAAGTCCCACCCACGCGTTTCCCTGAGCCGTCAGAAGTTTCGCATGAATAGACCCCAGATAACCGGCTCCAACCAGTCCCACTCGCAGTGATTTCATGAAGGTTTCCTCTTTGTCTTATTGCATTTAAGATAGACATTTATGCAGCGAAAGTCAAGTTTTTTCGACCACGACGGGCAGGCAGGAGCCAGCCCTTAGGGTTTAAGGAAAATTGAAGTGCTCTCTTTTCCGGGCACGCGAGGACGCATGCCGCGGCGGAAACTCGCCGAGCCGGGTTCAGCGCAGTGTTCCATTCCCTAACAAGGTGGCTTCAGCCCCTTGTGTTTGCGAACAATCAACCCCCGTAGTAATAGCAAGGGGCTGAAGCCACCTTGTTTCCACTCGTTTACTTTGCAATGAAATCAGCGCGCGTAACCCGGCCGGAATTGATGTTTGCGTAAACCCTGCTGACCCTCCTGACAGCCATATTTCCCGATGAAATTCAGGATAAAAGTTCCTTCTTTTCGCAAACAGACGGGTCGGCTGAGTTTCTGAAACATCCCTTAATTCGGGGACTTCCCAGCTTAAAAAATGAGTTGACTTTTTGAGAAAAATTTCGCATATTGGGTTTCCCAACCTCTTACCCTAAAGCCTCTAACTTCAGTAAGATACAACGTGAAATTTTTCTCACACTAACCCTCAACAAAGGAGCTGACTATGTCGAAACTGTATGACAAACTCGCTACGCTTATCCCCCCGATGCGCGATGAAATCCGAGGCATTATTAAGGAACATGGCGACAAGGTCATGTCGCAGGTGACGGTGAAACAAGCCTACGGCGGCATGCGCGGCGTCAAAGGCCTGGTCTGTGACACGTCCGAAGTTCCGCCCGATAAGGGACTGGTTATTCGCGGCATTCCCCTGAAGGAATTGACGGACAAACTGCCGGAAGAAATCTTCTGGCTGCTATGCACGGGAGATATGCCGAACAAAGACGAACTTGCTGATTTTCAGAAAGATCTGATGAGTCGCGGCGAAGTTCCCAGCTACGTCTGGAAGGTTTTGGAAGCCATGCCCAAAGATTCCCATCCGATGGCGATGCTTGACACCGCTATCCTCGCGATGGAATATGAATCCGTCTTCCGCAAACGCTATGATGAAGGCATGAAGAAGACTGAATACTGGGAACCAACTCTCGAAGACTCGATGAATCTTTTGGCGAAAATTGCCACTCTCGCTGCGGGTATTTATCGGATGCGTTTCGACAAAGGCGCTCGCATTGCTCCCAAGGCTGGTCTTGACTGGGCGGCTAACTACGCGCACATGCTTGGGCTTCCGGATCCGACCG
>CBDVDL010000372.1:0-1892 GCA_965372735.1 uncultured Alphaproteobacteria bacterium
GGCTCCTACTGTATAGAGCGGATAACCCAGCTTCACGGTTCCCGCAGAAATGTCCTCCATAAGCCCCCGATCCAGTATGAGTGACGCAAGACGTTTACCGCTATGGAGGAAACTGTTCAACAGGAAGAAGCAAGGCAGCGTTAATAACCATGAAAGGCCAAAGAATTCAAATATCCTGAACGGACTTCCTTGTGTTATTCCGAATATATGTGATTTTGTAAGAATTCCCGCAAGAAGCGCACCCAAGAGAAAGCTTAGGAACGCTACGGCGGCAAGGTAACCGCCTCCGGAAACTTTTTCTGTGCGATTTATCCGGCGGTAAACCAATGCCCAACCGATTGCCCCCAAAGGAGCGCCAATTCCAAATGCGGTCAACGCCGAGCCGATACCAGTTATCGGATTCCCTCCGAGGTTAAATGAGGCGGCGCTTGCAGGGAGAGCTTGGAAGAGGGCGAGAATGATTGCCAAACCTACGGGAAAACCGATTCCCGTCGTGAAAGCGATAATCTTCATTTTACCGGAAAAAGGCCCCTTCTTCGAATCCACCATTTCTGGGTCCCGTATCAGATAGAGGAAGGAGGTGACTGCGCCGACGGCAAAAGATCCCGAAGCGATAGCCGCAAGTGTCACATGAATCGTGAGCCAATAGCTCTGCAACGCCGGCATAAGCTGCATATTGATTTCTTTCGGCAGCATAGATGCCGTGACCATCAGCATGAAGATAATCGGCGAAATCAGAGCGGCTATTTTCAATCGGCGGTATTTCCACAAGACAATTCCCATCGACATCGCCGCCATCCAACTCATAATCGCCAGATATTCATACATGTTCGACATGGGGTAGTGCCGGGAAATTACCCAGCGGATGAAGAATCCGACAGTCTGAGGAAGAAATCCCAATCCCGCTGCAATGGCTCCAAACCATCCGATACGTTCTTTACCCGTTGCCAGAAAAACTGAAAACAGAGCAAAGGAAGCTAAATAACACCAGAATGCCCACCAGAAAAGCCAAATGTCAGGAGAAACCATCGCCACATCTTTTGTTTAATTAAGTTATTATCTTTTAGATTTAATCGCTGTTTCAGAGAGAATGTTCCCACTAAGAAAAACCAAGCCCCGTGAAAAATTACGGGGCTGGGAAAATTAGCTCATATAAGACAATTCGCGTGAAATCTGGGTTATTCGTCAGATTCTCCGAGGACTTCACGGACCATATCGAGGAGTTCTTCACCTTTAATCGGTTTCGTGAGGTAATTATAAGCGCCTTCTTTAATCACTTGCACAGTGTCCTCGATTTTCGGATAACCCGTCAGAATAACAACGGTTGACTGAGGGTCTGCGGCGCGGATTTCCCGGAACACGTCAATGCCACTCGCGCCCTTCAGCTTAACATCAAGAAACGTCAGTCCCGGCAGCTTCTCCGTGTGAAGCTTCACGGCTTCCGGACCGGTCGCCGCCGTAATCACTTCATAGCCGCCGGTTTCTAGGAGTTGAGTCATGACGGAAAGGATGCTCGGATCATCATCGACGACGAGGATCATATTGCTTCGGTTGCCGACATCCTGCAACTTCTGCTTCTCGATGTTGCGTTTTATTTCCTCGATATTCTGCTGGTCATAGAGTCTCCATCCTCTCCAGTCGCGGCGCGGGCGTGTGATAGAGCCTTCGCGCTCCCACTTGAAGAGCGTCGATTTGGAGACTTGCAGATTATCGCAAACTTCTTTAGAAGAGTAATACTTTTGTTCCAGCATTTTCTGCCCCGTTTGGGTAGTCATGATATAGCCTTTTTATAGCAGAAGCAATATATTACATTTCCACACGAAAGTCAAGGGAAATACGTGAAAAATATTGCTAAGGCGTTTTCTCTTGCTTGGATGAATCCTTGTTCTCGG
>CBDVDL010000373.1:0-1876 GCA_965372735.1 uncultured Alphaproteobacteria bacterium
TCGAGGGATGGAAAAAGACCCTCGGCATGGGCTTCTCCATATTCGTGGGGTTGGCGCTGGGGCTTCTTCTGTTTATGCTTATTCCTTACTGGTTTGCCCGTGCGATGGGAGACATGGCGAAGAACCAGCTTACCTTTCATCTGTTAGCGGGCGCGCTGAGGATTTGCCTGCTCCTCGGATATATGATTTTGATTTCTTTTTGGAAGGACATTCGCCGAATCTTTCAGTATCATGGCTCGGAACACAAGTCCATTTTCGCATACGAAAAAGAAGGCAATTTAGACGTTCAGACTGCAATGGCGCAAACCCGTTTTCATCCTCGGTGCGGGACGTCGTTCCTGCTCATCGTCGCGCTTTCGGCGATTGCTTTCTTCGCCGTTGTCGATACGATTATCGTCGCTTCCTTCGGTCAGTATCCCGGAGCTTTCACGCGTTTTCTTGCTCACCTGCCGCTCGTACCCTTCGTCGCAGGTCTGTCGTATGAAATCCTGAAATTCTCCGGCAAACGCACCGACAACCCGCTTGTAAGATTGCTCATCGCTCCGGGTTTATGGCTGCAGCGCATCACCACCCGCGAACCCGAACCGGAAATGTGCGAAGTCGCACTGACTGCCCTACGCGAAGCCCTTCCGAAAGAGGAACCTGCCAAAACTTAGTTCCATCCTTTCGACTGAAACCATCCTCGCAAATGTGTGAAAAAAAGTTCTTGACTTTCTGCCGTTTATTCCTTACGTTAGGTATGGCTAACTCGATAAAATCGCTCTTGCTAAACCGGTTTATTTCAAATGGTTGGACTAAAAGCTTTCTTCTTTATCTTTCTTATGATGCCTCTGGGCCATGCGATGATGATTATCATCAATAAAGGCGGCTCTTCAGCGGAAGTCATCGGGGCTATTGGGTTGACTCTTCTTGGTTTGGGTATGATTATCTGGACGCGTTGGTTGCGAACAGACCTGCACCAAAGCCTCGCCGGTTTGGTCGGTGGTATCCTGCTGTGGACGGGCGCTGTCGAATATGGTTTTATCTTCGCCAAACGCGCTTTGGGGGTTTCGGATTTAATAGTGGATGGCAAGCTTTTCACTTATGGGGAGTACCGGATTCTCGAACATACCTGGGGTCTGGTGCTGATTGTTTTTTTGTATCTTCTCTACCATGAAGATGTCCGATGTAACATGATTCTTTGGCTCAGGCGCAAGCTTCGATTGATGAAAGAGGCTCCTGTTCAAGGCAAGGTTCAAAACTACGGGCCGCGCGTCGCATTTGAAGTCATCAGTATCATGTGGACGTTCTATGTGGTTCTTCTCCTGTGTTTTGACAGGTCAATCGTTGGGCCTCACCATCCGATCACTTATGGAGTGTTCATCTTATCATTGGGATGTGGTTTATATTTGCTGTTTCGGTTATTTCGTATTCGCGAATTGGGTCTTGCGATTCGGTATGCTATCCCCACGGTTATTATCACCTGGAACGGCGTTGAAATTCTCGCGAAATGGGGACTTTTTCGAGAGCCCTGGGTGACGTTGAATCTGCCCGTGTTGGCGGCGATTCTTATTGCTTTCTTCATAACGGTCTATCTTATCTTCCACCATCTCCGAACAAGTCACCGCGAATCTCGTGCTTCAACAGCTTAGATATGTTTTCATGAGACTGAGCTTTTCGATAATTTAGAGAACCCCGACCAATCGGCCGGGGGTTTTTTTGTGCATAAGATTAGGAGAGAGAACATCTTGCTGTGTATAGTAGTTCGTAAGTCAAGTTCCATTGCGAAGAACCGATCGCTCGGTTGACGTTACTCGGAAGACTCCTCGACGAATCACCTCGGCATCTCAAATTCACACGCATCCGATGTCTGATTCTTTAATATTGGTAAAATAAG
>CBDVDL010000374.1:0-1873 GCA_965372735.1 uncultured Alphaproteobacteria bacterium
AAACTGTCCTCTTCATTTTGTTCGCCCTCGGATCCATTATTTCCGCCATTGTGGTTATCACGACTCCCGCCCCGATTAACAGCGCCCTTTATTAGGTTGTGACCTTCTTCTGTCTGGCCGGATTTTATGTTCTCTTAGCAGCACCCCTCTTGGCGGCATTGCAGATTATTGTCTATGCCGGGGCGGTGCTTGTCCTTATAATATTCGTAATTATGTTATTAAATTTACAGAAAATAGAAGAAAAAACCGCTCCCGCGTGGAAATCGCTCGGCGTTATTATTACCTTGTTTTTCTTGGCGACAGGTTTTATGATGGTGGCGATGAGCACGTCGCTTCTCGGCCCGATGATGCAGACACCGGCCGGATTCGGCAAGGTTGCGACAATCGGCGAGCTGCTTTTTACTAAATATCTTTATCCTTTTGAAGTCGTTTCCGTCTTGCTGCTGCTCGCGATTATTGGAGCGGTGGCGCTGATTCGCAAACAGGAAACCGAATGACGATAGAACTTTCGCATTACCTCTTACTATCGGCAGTCCTCTTCAGCATCGGAGTTGCAGGGGTGCTGACGCGCAAAAACCTCATCGTGATTTTCATGGCGCTTGAGCTGATGATGAACGCGGTCAATCTCAGTTTTGTGGCGTTGGCGCGATATATGGGAGATTCGGCGGGGCAGGTCATCGTCTTTTTCGTGATTTGCGTTGCGGCGGCGGAGGTTGCCGTTGGTCTGGCGATTTTAATCGCTTTATGGCGGCATAAGGGTTCAATGCACACCGATGCGCTCGCTGTAATGAAATGGTAGAATAACCGGAATGTCCCACCTGATTTTCCTGATTATCCTCTTTCCTCTGATTGGTGTCATCACCAATACGTTCTTCGCTCGCCGCTGGAGTGAAGCCGCTGTCGGCATTTTCAGTTCGGCGATGGTGGGAGCGTCGTTTGTGCTCTCTGTGGCGGCGTTCATCTCGCTTTTAGGCATGGAAGCCTCGGCGCGTCACATCGAGCAGGTGCTCTTCGATTGGATTCGAGTCGGAAACTTTCATGCTCCCGCGGCGCTCCTCGTCGATACGCTCTCCTGCGTCATGATTCTTACCGTCAGCGGCGTTTCTTTCCTGATTCACATTTATTCCATTGGTTACATGCACGGGGATCCGGGATTCCGGCGCTATTTTATTTTCCTGAATCTCTTCGTCTTTTTCATGCTGCTGCTGGTGCTCGGCAGTAATTTCCTGGTGATGTTCATCGGCTGGGAAGGCGTGGGACTTTGTTCGTATCTGTTGATTGGTTTCTGGTACACAGATGAAGCCAAAGCATCCGCGGGAAAGAAAGCGTTTATCGTCAATCGTATCGGCGATTTTGGATTTATGCTGGCGATTTTTCTCATCTGGACAACCTTCGGAACAATCCAATTCGATGAAATTATCCCTCGCATGGCTTCGTTCCCCATCGGGTCGAGCGTTATCACAGCGATTTGTCTGCTGTTATTCGTGGGTGCAATAGGAAAATCGGCGCAGTTCCCGCTCTACGTCTGGCTGCCGGATGCAATGGAAGGCCCGACACCGGTATCCGCCCTGATTCACGCGGCGACGATGGTTACGGCGGGAGTGTACATGGTCGCGCGCTCGCATTTCCTCTATTCGATGGCTCCGGCTGCACTGCAGGTTGTCGCCATTGTTGGAGCGGGGACGGCGATTTTTGCCGCAACCATTGGATTGGTGCAGAATGATATCAAGAAAGTGCTGGCGTACTCGACCGTCAGTCAGCTTGGCTATATGTTTTTGGCGTGCGGTGTTGGCGCTTATGGGGTAGCCATTTTTCATCTGATGACGCACGCGTTTTTCAAGGCGCTCTTATTCTTAGGTTCTGGCAGCGTTAT
>CBDVDL010000375.1:0-1866 GCA_965372735.1 uncultured Alphaproteobacteria bacterium
TTCGGACCCTTCGACGGGCATAACATAACCGAGCTTGTCGAAATCTTCAAGAAAGTTCAATCGCACAAACATCCGGTGCTGGTTCATATCATCACAAAGAAGGGTAAAGGATTCAATCCGGCGGAAGAAAATCCCACGAAATATCACGGTGTCTCCGTCGCTCCGCAAAAGAGCGCGAAAGAAAGCGCACCGTCGCGCAGTTACACGGATATTTTCGCTGATGCGATGCTCAAAGAAGCGGAGCAAAAATCGAACGTCGTCGCTATCACAGCAGCGATGGCGGAAGGAACCGGACTGGTGCCGTTTCAAGAGCGATTCCCCGAGCGTTTTTTTGATGTCGGCATCGCGGAAGGACACGCGGTCACGTTTGCCGCGGGGTTAGCAACCGGAGGGCTGCGACCGGTTTGCGCCATCTATTCGACATTTCTCCAGCGAGCATTTGATCATGTCATTCATGATGTCGCGATTCAAAAATTACCGGTCGTTTTCGCCGTGGATCGCGCAGGGTTGGTCGGTGAAGACGGCCCCACACATCATGGTGTCTTTGACTTGACGTATCTGAGTACGATTCCCAACATGGTTGTTGCTGCTCCGAAAGATGGCCGGGAACTCCGAAGTCTTTTGCATACTGCGCTGGAGTGGAAACACGGCCCCTTCGCGATTCGTTTCCCGCGTGCGAAAGTCTCTGATAAAATTCAAGGACACGTACCGCGTGTTCTCCCGGTGGGTATATGGGAACAGCTTCGCGAAGGCAGCGACATCGCTATCTTGGCTGTCGGCTCGATGGTGAATACCGCGATGGACGCCGCGAAGGAACTCGAAGACGAAGGCGTCAACGTCACCTTGATAAATTGCCGCTACGTCAAACCGATTGATGAAGAGATGCTGCAGAACTTGCGGTCGTCTCATCGGTTACTAATTTCCATCGAAGAGAACGCCGGAATCGGCGGATTTGCAAGCATACTGGCCCGAGCGCTTGCGCATCAGCCCGGCGGGGCGCGTCTGTTTTCCCTGCACCTTCCGGATCGCTTTATCGAACATGGTGCGCGTTCGAAGCTGTTGGAGCAGGTAGGACTTTCCACCGAGTCTATCAAGAAAATTATCTATCTGCTTACTACAGGGGGGAAATCGTTGGACCTTGAGAAATTCGCCGCATCGTATGATGTTGTCGCGGCGACTCCGGATGGCTTTGTGCAGGCGATAAAGGAGCGCGCATGAAGGTCATGATTGATCCGCGCGCCGGCTTCTGCGGAGGAGTCAAGCGTGTGGTGAAAATCGCGGAACGAGAACTCGCCGCTTCGGTAACGCCGCTGCTTTCTCTGGGCGATGTGATTCACAACGAGCGAGAAATCCGCAGGCTCGAAGAACTCGGTTTGCGCTCGACCGACAATACAATCCTTGAAATAAAATCCGACTCTTCCTGTCGTCTTCTCATTCGCGCGCACGGCGAACCATCGGATGTTTTCGAGCGAGCAAGTGCATGCACGCTCGAGGTCATCGACGGCACCTGCCCGGTCGTGACGCGCTCTCAGGACATCGCGCGCGCTCATCATCTTGCCGGTGAGCAGGTCGTGATTATCGGGAAACCATACCACCCGGAAACGAAAGGAATCATCGGTCATTGCAGCGGCGACGCGGTGGTTGTTTTTGAACGCGATGATGTTCAAAAACTTCAGCCGGAGCGCAAAACGTTCGTGCTGGCTCAAACAACCATCAATGCGGATTGGTTCGATGAACGCGTGGGATGGGTGAAGGAGCGCTGCCAGGATGTCGTGGTGGAAAACACGTTGTGCAGGTTTGTAGTGGGACGCGACAAAGATTTGCGTCAGTTCGCAGCGCAGGTGGACGTGCTCATTTTCGTCGGAG
>CBDVDL010000376.1:0-1824 GCA_965372735.1 uncultured Alphaproteobacteria bacterium
GATTTGAGGGAGTGCGTGCGATTAATCTATCGCATGACTTTCCATCTTCTTTCGCAGAAATTGAAACCGCGCATTGCTATGATTCCTGTTTATGAACCTAACCTTGGTCAATTGGAAGAAAACTATCTCCTCGATGCCTTTCGATCAGGTTGGATTTCTTCAAAAGGCGACTACCTTGTCCAGTTCGAGAATTCATTCGCGAGATGGGTGAAAACGCGCTACGCCCTCGCCACATGCAACGGGACGACCGCTCTTCATCTGGCGCTACTGGCTCTCGGAAGTAAATCAGGCGATGAAGTCATCCTGCCTGCCCTGACGCATATCGCAACAGCGAATGCTGTCACCTTCACGGGAGCCACACCCGTTTTTGTGGACTCCGATGCAGCGTCGTGGACTGTCGATCCGGATGATATCGAGAAGCACATCACGAAGCGAACACGCGGAATCATCGCCGTGCATCTCTATGGGCGTCCCGCGCGCATGAATCGAATCCTCCCTCTCGCCCAGAAATACGGATTGTGGGTTGTGGAAGACGCCGCAGAAGCTCATGGCGCGCGAGTATTGGGGCGTCCGGTTGGAAGTATCGGGACGATTGGTACGTTCAGCTTTTTCGGCAACAGAATTCTTACGACCGGGGAAGGCGGTATCGTAACGACTAACGATGATGACCTTGCGGAACTCATTTCTCGCTACCGAGGACAGGGAGTCAACCCCACTGTTACCTACTGGCATGATTTGTTGGGGTTTAACTATCGGATGACAAATCTGACAGCGGCCATCGGCCTTGCTCAACTCGAACGCGTGCACGAAATTCTCGCAGCAAAGAAACGCCTGTCTCGCTGGTACACCGAGCGACTAATCCACACTCCTGAAATCGAACTGGCGTGTCCTCGAGACTGGGCGGATGATGTTTGCTGGATGTTCTCTGGGTTAGTTTCCCGCCGCGATGAAGTTCGAGCAAAGCTTAGCGAAGCGGGAATTGATACGCGCCCCTTCTTTTTCCCGGTTTACAAGATGCCGATTTATCACGATCCGACACTTCACCTGCCCGTAACTGAAAACCTGTCAAAAAGAGGCATCCATCTTCCCTCTTCTCCGCGATTGAAAGAAGAGCAGATGGATTACATCTGCGATACCCTTATAAAAATCGTACGAAAGACGAAACCCGTTCATATCTCTCCGACCATCCGCCCTCAGAAGATTTCAGAAAAAGTGAAGACGCCTCTGAGGGTGAACTCATAGAACGAATCCCAAAACATTGCGGTTGTTTCGCAACGCTAAGTCTGGGTTTTCTCTTTTGCTTGCGGGAAGGATGCAAGGAGAGGATAGATCCCAGATTCCGGCCGGGTTACGCGCGCTGGTTTCATCGTTTGGCATACGGGAATCTGCACTGAACCCGACTCGGCGGAGACATCCGCAGATTCTCCTATGATATTTTTAGGATATGCTCTAAGTGTCAGGCAGACAGAGCCAGCTCGTAGGAGAGAAATTTGCATTTATCCTAAAGGCTGGCTCTGCCTGCCTTTCTCTCTTCGAAATAAGAAAAACCCGGCTCCTCGAAAAGAACCGGGTTTCTGTTTACTTGCAGATGTGCAGCTTAGTCGCTCTCAACCTCTTCCAGTTTCTTCGTCATAAGGCTGTTGCGCCGCTGACGTAGTTTCTCAATCGCAACGACTGCCAGCCCCAGTGATGCAACGCCCAATGAAATGGACGGCATCGCTTTTGTGGGCTGCTTGAGCGAACCCAAATCCTTCGACACTTTTGGATTGGCCGGCAAATCATAATAGTAATCAAGTTTCTCCGGGAGAAGCAGCATCGAATGCA
>CBDVDL010000377.1:0-1820 GCA_965372735.1 uncultured Alphaproteobacteria bacterium
CAAAGATTTCCAAGCCGGCAATGAACGGGCGTTCAACGAACTGGTCATTCGCCATCGGAAAGGAATCTATTACCTGGCGCTGGGAATGGTGGGCAGCCACGACGATGCCGAAGATTTAGCACAGGAAGCTTTTGTACGCGCCTATCAATCTTTGAAAAAATTCAAGGGCAAATCGTCCGTTTACACGTGGCTGTATCGGATTACGGTGAATCTTTGTTTGAATCATCTGCGGACGCGTCGAACGCGGTCGTTCATCGGACTTGACAAGATTGAAGCGGTGATGCCGAGTGGTGATGAGACGGATGCCCCGGCTGAGCTTCGGGAACTGTCGGAAACCGCTCAAAAGGCGATTCAGGAGTTGCCGCCAAAACAGCGCGCGGTGTTTATCCTTCGGCACTTTCAAGGTTTGCCGCACGCCGAAATCGCCGGAATCATGGGCCGCGAGGAAGGAACGATAAAAGCGAATTACTTTCAGGCCGTGCGAAAACTTCGCCAAGCGCTGGAACCTTACATGAGGGGGGAAGAGTAGGACATGACGAAAGAGAAAATACAAGAACTGTTGCTCGAACCGTTTGAATTGCTCAGCGAAGACGAACGGGCTCAAATCGAAGCGTACGCCGAAAAGGATGATGACATTCGGCGCGCGCTTAAGGCAGCTCGCGGTTTCTCTGCGGTATTGGGTCAGGCACAGATACTGCGCGATCCGGGTCCGGCAACGTGGACGAATTTTATTCCAAAGGTGCGCTCACGTATCGAGAAACGCACGGTGCGCGTACCTCTATGGTTCCGCAGGCCGGTGCTTGTTCCGGTGATGGCGGCGGCGCTGCTCGTTTGTGTTCTGGTCACAGGAAGATTCGCACCGGATTTCTCGCAGGATTACACCACTGCAGAGACTATTGATGCCGCTGTGAGTCTGGAACTTCTGGCGGATGGGCCGGTGCTGACGGAAGATGATTATGAGAGTCTGAGTCAGTTGGGAGTGGATGCGGCGTCGGTTGCAACTGTCCTTGAAGTTGCCGATATTGAAGTGGCTTCCAATGGAATCATTCCGGAAAGTGAGCTGGATGCTTTGCCGCTTTTGGATGAACTATCGACTCTTCCCGAAAGCGAAATCGAGGAGTTGCTGGCGGAACTGGAAGCGACACAATTTATTTAGCAGGGTATAAGAGCATGACAACCTGTTTAAAATTCATAGTGATTCTAAGCGTCGGCGTTGGGATAACTTGTTCCCAATTGTTCGCACAGGATCCCGCGCGAGCCAGGCTTCGCGACCGCGTGGAGACGGTTATTATCGGCAAGTTCGCCGAATCGCTCAACCTGTCCCCAGAGCAGGCCGAGAAATTCTTCCCGCAGTTGCGCTTGTATCAGCGGAATATGGAAGAGATTCAGCGCGAGCAGAGAGAGCTCAGGGGAACACTTGATAGGCTCTCGGACGCGGAAGATTCCAGCCCTGAGGAAGTGGCGCAGCTTCTGGATCGATTCAGCGCGAATCAGCAGCGAATGGTTGGACACAAACGGCGTTTTTTGGGAGAAGTAAGCCCGTTCATGAGTCCCCAGCAGGTATCGCGCTGCTCGATTCTCATGGACGAAATTCCTCACCGTGTGCGCGAAATGATTCGGGAACGCCGCGATTATTTGCGGAATGAACGACCCGCGCCCCGTCGCGCACCGCCGCGCCAATCTTCACCTCGTCGTCGAGGACGGTAGAATATTTTAGATATAAAATCGGAAAAGCCCGCGCGGGGAAATGCGCGGGCTTTTTTGTTTGTCACCACGAAAAAGGAGCCGGTAGTGCCGCACGGCAGTGCGCTTTGGTAGCT
>CBDVDL010000378.1:0-1796 GCA_965372735.1 uncultured Alphaproteobacteria bacterium
CTGCAGAGCTCTCGAATGCCCAGCCTCCCGCCGAAAGATAAGCCGTTGTGTCCGGAGCGAAAGCCACATGATTCGGACTCCCGCCTGTTTCGATAGTCATCAAAGTGGAAAGCGATTGAGGCTCCACGACAAAGACCTCTCCAAAAACATCGAAATAGTTGCCGGTGCAAACGACATGGAGTCTGCCTAACGGATCCATTTTAATATCCTGAGGATTTACTCCAACGAGCAAATAATCGAGTACTTCCCAACTGTTTAAATCATATTTCCAAACGGTTCCTTCATGAAACGTATAGGTGCTGAAATCATAAGCTGTGTTCGCGACATAAGCAAAATCCCCTGCGACAGTAATGGGCCCGGGCGCTGTCCCTGCCTCAAGGGTTCGCTCGATTTGCCGCGACGCAAGCGACAAGACGCTGACACTGTTTTGAAGCAGGTTTGTGATGAGCAGATGGCCTTGCCCGTCCGGCGTAGCCGCCCA
Organism: uncultured Alphaproteobacteria bacterium; assembly: GCA_965372735.1. Lineage (GTDB taxonomy): Bacteria > Electryoneota > RPQS01 > RPQS01 > DYHQ01 > JAUXGA01. The sequence goes on from CBDVDL010000378.1 coordinate 482, forward strand.
CGGATTATTATTCTGAGCAACTCCAACATCCACCACGCCGTCCGGAGAAAGTGTTCCGTCATCAGCAATGTGAAAGAAGTTCAGGTCATTGGACAGGCTGTTGACAACAATAAGCAAATCTCCAGCGATGGTCATGTCATTGGGTGCATTCCCCAAACCGAAAACATCATTGCTGACATCTCCCGACTCCAGATTGATAACTGACAGCGTCGTCATGTTTGCCACAAAGAGATTCGTCGGTCCGGTTTGAACGGGCAGAGAATTCTCTTCGCTGTTATCACAGCCGATTGCAAAAATCAGAATGAGAAAAGCAAACAACAAGACTCGATACATAGCCTTCTCCGTGTAAGATTATTTTTCGATAGACAGTTGCAATTCATAATTGCGTCCGGGCATCGGGGAGCGCTCGATAATCATGTAGTTTTCGTTCAGCAGATTGCTCACTCGCCCGCGAATGGCGAATTTCGTTGACGACAGTTTCTTATTCCATCCGAGCGATAAGTCGAAGACGGTGAAAGGTTTCAAATCGCGCTGCGCTGTCGACAACGGATCCGTGTTGTCTTCCGTCGTATATCTGCGTCCCATCATGCGTGCGCTCAAAGACCATTCGAAATTCCGCACTCGGCATTCAACGGAAGCTCCTCCTTGCGCCTGAGGTTGAAGCGGCAGAACTTTATTCATGAAATGCGGCTCAGGTGTTTTGTTGAGAGGCTGCTGCAGCGTGGCATGTCCTTGAAGAAGCAGTTTGTCTTCGAAGAGAGAAACATTCCCGGAGAATTCCATCCCCTTGATTTCGCCTATCGCCAAATTATCCGGCCAGTATTGCCCTCGAAAATTCCGCCGCCAGACAATCATGTCCTCGATCCGGTTCCAGAATGCGCTGACCGAACATTCGAAAGAGGGTAATCGGTCGCCGCGCCTGCGATGATGTCTCAACAAAAATCCGATATCACCGTCGTGACCGCGTTCGGGTTTCAGATGCCGGTTTCCCAAAGCGAATTCACTTTCGACGAGAAACAGACTGACAAACGATGGCATTTGGTAGGAGGAACCATAGTTGCTGGAAAAAATTAGATTCCATTGCGATTCCTTCAGAGGCGTTATCGCAAAATGAATTCGTCCGGTGGTATGCGTTTCCTGTTCGAGCTCTGTCTGTTCTACAGCATCGATTCGACCCTGTGCTGTTAATTGGAAAAGCCGCTTTGGAGAAATTTGAATCGTGCCGACACCGCTGAGTGCATTGCGAAAGACATATCCCAAACTTCGAGAGGAAAGCTGTCCATCATTCAGGCGATTCGTTCCCCGGTATTCGTCG
>CBDVDL010000379.1:0-1791 GCA_965372735.1 uncultured Alphaproteobacteria bacterium
GTATCCGTTCTGCGGCACGACGATTTCTTACGACAACGGCAGCGCCGATCGTTTCAACTGGGCGGGTGAAGAGGAATTCCGCTGGGCCGTCAGATTCACACCAGCGGCGACGCCGTTTGTACTCTGCGGCGCGCGTGTGGGGATCTCCCCCGACAAACCCGATGCGGCACACACCCATTTCTACGTTGAAGTCTATGACGAAAGCGGCGGCGAACCGGGGACGCTGCTCTTCAGTGACACCACGAGTTCCATCGGCAATGTCGTCGGCGGACTGCCGACCGGTCAAACGCACTGGGCGGATGTAGTGCTGCGCGACGGTTCCGGCGAGCCTCTGGAACTCTACGGCGATTTCTTTATTGCGGTGGGCAATCCGGATACGCTCTTCTATGAAGCGTTTGCGCGCGACACGACGGGCGTGAATAGCGACCGCAGTTTCCTCTATGACGGTTGTACGGAAGAATGGTACAACGAGAATGACGCGTGGGAGAATTGCAAGGTGGGAAACCGGTTGATTCGGGCGCTCGGTTATGCTCAGAGTCCGCCGGAAGTGGTGGTGTATCGGTCGGGTGATGATGCGGAACTGCATTGGAGCAATACCGGCGCGCCCTTCTATCGCATCTACAGCGATACGACACCGTTCGGAGCGTATGCGACTTTTGAAGGCTCGACTTCTGATACTCTCTTCTTCGACACGAACGCCGCGTCATCAAGTGACAAGAAATTCTATCGCGTCCTTTCGTCAACACTGCCGTGATAGATTTGTGAGATAAGAAAAGCCCCTGATTCAAAAAACGAGTCAGGGGCTTTTTAACATTCCGGGCAGATCAGGGGATCTACCTCGGCGGGTACTGGAAAGAAACTCCTCTCAATTGGTGTTGCTCAAAAGGGTCAACATTGGCTTTACTGTTTGTAAACAATGAATTTGACGAATTTACTTATATTCCTGATTTCGTTGACTTTCTGAGTAAAGAATCTTACATTTAAATAATCATATCACAGCGGAATCCGTTCGATAGATTTAGCCATCTTCGGATTCCGACAATTCACGGACTGGATTATTCAGTTAAAGCGTGTAAGCGAGGACAGATCAATGGGTTTCTTACAAAGAATTTTTTGCAATGGGCTTGCGTTTGGACTGATTCTATTTTTCGCATTGGCTACCGGTAGTTTCGCACAAGTCGAAGCAGAGGGAACTCCACCAAGTTTCTCACTAACGGCTGCTCCTGCAATCGGAGTCATAACGATGCTTCCGATCGATGCGGAGGCGTATCTGGAAGAAGCTGAACAAGCTGGGAAAGACGAACCCTATGCTTTCGGTGCGCCGATAGAGGTATCATACAGTCTCGAAAACTCGGGCGAATGGACTTCATTGTCCGATGGCAGTAGAATCTGGCGACTGCGCATTGTATCGGATGGTGCCTATTCGATCAATCTGTTGTACGACGAGTTCTACATGCCCGAGGGCGCGGAGCTGTATCTTTACAACGATTATGACGATGAACGGAGACGAGTTATCGGAGCGTTCACCAACTTTAACAACAAAGAGGACGGTACCTTCACAACCGCTCCTGTCGCGGGCGATGCGATTACGTTGGAATACTACGAACCCGCTGCTGTGACTGGGCAGGGTGTGATTTCCATCTGGAGAGTGATTCACGCGTATCGCAATGTATTCGGTTTTGCCGACGATCCATTGCTGGGTTATGGTGATTCAGGCTGGTGCAACAACAATGTGAACTGTCCCGAAGGCGCTCCATGGCAGGACGATAAGCGCGGCGTGGCCATGATTCT
>CBDVDL010000380.1:0-1786 GCA_965372735.1 uncultured Alphaproteobacteria bacterium
ATTGGCCGGCTTACTACGCATTTCAGGATTATGCATTGAGTGGGAGCCTTGCGGTGAGAGTAAACGCCCAGGGCCCCGGTGATTCGATTATTTTTACGATTCCTCCTATTCCTCCGGGCAGATTTGCGGTTCATCTATTCCTTTCTAACGGCCCGGGTCGTGGAATCACGGACGTCTTATGGGATGATACCGTGAGGATTTTGGCATATGATTGTTATAACCGGGATCACTACATACGAAGTGATTCGATCCCTTTGGATACAATCACTTCAGACGGTCTTAGTCATCAACTGATGCTCCGTATTGTAGGAAAGCATTGGAGATCCTGGGCCTATTATGCAGCAGCCGACCAAATCGTTTTCACGGGTCTGTCTCATGAGCCGTCTGCGACACCCAAACCAGATACGCCGCTTCTTCCCGCCGAAAGCTTTCTGGAGCCCGGTTATCCGAATCCATTCAATTCCGTTTCGGTCATACGCTATGGAATTTCGAAGCCTGAGCATGTGCGGCTTGCCATCTACAATGTTCTGGGTCAGCGCGTGGCAACGCTCATCGACAAGCGACAGGATGCGGGTGTCCATCGAATAACATTTGACGCGGCGCATCTTGCATCCGGATTGTACTTCTGTCAGCTTCAAGCCGGAGCATTTCGGCGGACGCAGAAACTTCTCTTGTTGAAGTAGTCGCAGGGGGGAATCAGCGCATGTTTTCGCCGAGCCGGGTTCAGCGTTGGTTTCTGGTTGCCAACCGACGAATTCATCGCGCGTAACCCGGCCGGAATTGAACGAAACCGGGCACGCGGGACGCATGCCGCGGCGAGTAAATGGGATTTTCCTGCGGTGGGAAGTAAAATCGGTTAGGGGATTTGGCGGAGGGATTACTCCTTCCCTTGGAATGCGGTGACCATCTGACGCACGTTATAGCGCATCAAACGATAATAGTTCTCGCGGCCAGATGCTCTTGTGCCGCCTATCGGATCAACTTCTCCTAAATAGGCTTTGGCATCGGCGGCAATTTTTTGTGCGGGTTCCGGGTCAAATTGCGGCTCGTAGAAAATCACCCGACGTGAAAATCTCATCAGTTTTTCCGTGACATCTGCGCGGTCTGATGGAGAGGGTTTGACGCCGGGTATTTTCATGATGACAGCAATAGTAGCTAAGCCATATCGCTGAGCCAGCCGCTTAAACGCACCATGGGACGATACGAAGCCCGCGCCAAGATAAGGAGACAGCTCGCCGGAAATCCAGCGGTCGAGGGCAAAGAGCGAGTCCACTGTCCGACGGACACCGGCTGCTATCGTTGGTGAATGCGAGGGAAAATGTTTTACGAGTATCGTTTGCAAGGCGCTGACCGCGTTGGCCATCAGCATCGGATCCGTCCATGGATGCGGATCGCTGCCTGCCGGTTCCTGCAGCAGTTCCGCTAAAACAACGGTGGATGTTTGGGTTTTCTCGGCCTCCTCCAAAGCCCAGTCATCGAGTCCGAGACCAACACAAACCACTAAACTCGCGCGTTTGATTTTTTCGATGTTCTGTTTCGTGGGAGTATAGCCGTGAGGGGATACGTCCGGCGGGACAAGAGCGTCAACTCGAATAGCCGAGCCGGTGATTTGCGCGATGAGGTTTTGAATCGGAAAGACGCTTGTCACAATCACCGGTCTCGAAGCGGCATCAGCGCACCCGAATGTCAGCCCAAAGATAAGCGTCAAAAAAATTGGAAAACGAAAAGAACGTATCAAGTGTTTCATCGGATAAGCACCATACGATTTAGGGGGGATTGAATCGGC
>CBDVDL010000381.1:0-1783 GCA_965372735.1 uncultured Alphaproteobacteria bacterium
TTATTTCGCGAGAGGTGAGGGCACCCACTCGTGGCGAAATTTTTGGAATAAGGACCCCCCCTTGAATTCCTCCCGCAGGCGGGGGGAGATATCATTGGTCGTGCCGCACGGCAGTGCGCTTGGGTCGGCTGCAAGCAGCCAACACCGCAAGGAAAATAGAACAAAGATGACAACTGGAGGAAAGCCTCTTGGACAACAAGCCACATACAGTAGCGTTTGACAAAGAAAAATGTGTCGGCTGTGTGGATTGCACGAAGGCGTGCCCGACGCGCGCGATTCGCGTGAAGGATGGCGTGGCCGATGCGATATGGGAATTGTGTATCGATTGCGGAGAATGCGTGCGCGTGTGCCGCTATGATGCCGTGGTTTCGCTGACATCCAGTCCCGCCGAAGCCGAGAAATTCAAATACAAAATAGCGATGCCCTCGCCGGTGCTTTACGGTCAGTTCGGGCGGCATGTTCATCCGGACAAAGTCTTGCAGGCGCTGAAACAAATCGGTTTCGATGATGTCTATGATGAAACGTGGATGTGCGAGATGGTCAGCGCCGCGATTGACACCTACCTGACGGAATGCAAAGGCCCTTGGCCGCGCATCTCAACAAGTTGCCCGGCGGTCATGCGCCTGATCGCCATTCGCTATCCTGATTTAGTGGAGCACCTCATCCCGATTCTCGCCCCACGGGAGCTGGCAGCGCGGGACTTGAAGCGTAAGAAAGCCGCCGAGCTGGATATACCTATAGAGGACATCGGAATTTTTCATATCACGCCTTGCAGCGCCAAAGCCGAAGCCATCAACAACCCGCTCGAAGTCACCTATTCCCACCTGAACGGTGCGATTTCCATCCGAGAAATCTTTGGGCCGATTTCCAAGGCTCTGAAGGGAATCGACACAGTGGATATCACCTATAGCTACAGCCCGATTGGGATGAGTTGGGCGATGGCGGGGGGCGAAATCACCGGCATGCGTAACCAGAATGTTTTAGCGGTTCACGGATCTCCGCAAACGCTGGAGGTTTTGGACCGTATTGATTCCCGACAATTCCGCAATGTTGATTTTCTTGAAATCATGCTGTGTCCGGATGGGTGCATCAGCGGGCCGCTCACAGTTGCCGGGCGCTATGAAGCTCAGCACACGATGACGCTTCATATTCAGAATGTAGCGTCTCAGAACCGTGTTAAAGAAGAAAAGGTGCGAAACCTCTTTCAGGAGCATTATTTTGCATTCGAGCGCGAAATCAAAACGCGGCCGGTCGAGCCTCTCGCGCCCACGCTAAAAGAAGGAGCCGCCAAGGCAAAAGAGAAGCTCGCCATCATAGATCGCCTGCCCAAAAAAGATTGCGCGGCGTGCGGAGCACCCGACTGCAAAACGTTTGCCGATGATGTTATCCGGGGACATGCGCAGATTTCCGAATGCGTCTTCATAAAGATTGACGAACTCAAGAAAGCTCAAAAGACGCCGAAACCGCGAGCGACTAAGACAAAATCCTCAGCTGAAGCAGAGAAGAAATAGAAGTTCCGGCCGGGTTACGCACGCTGGTTTCATCGTTTGATTATACAGGAATCTGCGCTGAACCCGGCTCGGCGGAGACTTCCGCAGATTCTCCTATGATACTCTTAATCCCGATATACATTTAACCGAACAAGGAGCGACAACCCATGAGCAAGTCATTATTGTTAATGGAAGTCTCTTGCCCGAAATGCGGAGCGGATCTCACGGAAGGTGAATACATTCCGCTCGACGGAGTGCTGGCCGACGGCACCGGGCAGAGCGTCGTCAAATTG
>CBDVDL010000382.1:0-1693 GCA_965372735.1 uncultured Alphaproteobacteria bacterium
ATTCAATGATTTGCAAGACATTTTAAAAGTCAAAAAATATCCGGAAACTTTCTGGCGGTGTTCGGCGTCAAACACATTGAAAGTGACGGTCCTTGCTGCGGAGTGACCCGCGACTATCAACCATAGAGGAGGTATCATGAATCGCAGGTATCCGGTTTTGATTCTTGGCATCCTGCTCATCGGAGTGGGAATCGTCATTGCAGTGGGGGCTTTCGCAAAAGACTCCGAGGTGACGGGCAAGGCGTTCTTAGGAGTTGTTTTAGATGAAGTTACGGATGATGTCGCCAAGGAATATGGCGCCACATCCGGAGGCGCGCTCATTCAGGAGGTGACCAGCCGCTCTGCCGCGAAGAAAGCAGGTCTCAGAGCGAATGACATCATCATCAAGTTCGATGGGAAAAGCATCAGTGACCCGGATGATTTACGGAAGGCGCTCAGAAGCAAGAGTCCCGGCGATGAAGTAGAGCTAACTTTCCTCCGAGGAGGAACACAGAAAACTACTGACGTCGAATTGGGGAAGCGCAAATCGAAGCAGATTGTCATGAAGTACAAAGGCGGCGATGATGACACGTTCATTCACTCGCGCGGGACATGTAAATCCCTGAAAAGCAAAAGGGCTTGCAAGTACGCTTATGCGGGCATTCATCTGCAGGAACTGAGCGAAGGCTTGGCGAAGTATTTTGAGACGAAAGAAGGAGTCCTTATTTCCGATGTCGAAGAAGACAGTCCTGCTGAGAAAGCCGGGTTGAAAGCTGGCGATGTTGTTATAAAGATTGACGGAGAAACCACCGAAAATTCACAGGACGTTCAACGCTGGGTTCGCAAACATGAACCTGGAGAGACCGCCAAGTTTGAAGTCATTCGGAAGGGCAGGAAGAAAACCATTAAAGTAGAGCTGGGTGCATCAAAAGGAAGCCAGCATTTCGGGTGGTTTGGCGCTCCCGGCGGTCCGATGATGGTTTTTGATGATGAAGAGCTGGAAGAATTCCCCGGCGATATCGAACATTTCTTCCATGACTTTGACTTTGACGAGTTTAAGGATGATGTAGATGATATACGAATTAATTTACAGCGCGACCTTGAACCGCAACTCGAGGAACTGAAAGCGCAGCTCCAAGAACTTAAGGAAGATATCCGACAACTGAAAAAAGAGAAATTCGGAGAATAATAAATTGTTTCACGCCGCGATTTTGGAGGGTTTGAAGGTAGCCTCCCCTGAACCTTCGTACTCCTCCGCGCGGCGTGAGTCTTTTTAAATGCGGCTGCAGCCGGAAACGAGCTGCAGCCGCTTTTATATATAGCAGAGCCGGGTCCCGGAAAAACTCGCCGTGGTGTATGTGTCATGCGCCCGGTACCATTTCCGCCGAGCCGGGTTAGCGCAGTGTCCCTTTTACCAACCGATGAACTTGTCGCGCGTAACCCGGCCGGAAATTCATATTCAAACAGGAGTTCCTCAATGAAAGCTACGATACAGTGTCCGCACTGCGGGGGCGCGATAGAGACTTTCCGTAATCCCTACCCGACAGCAGATATTCTGTTTCATCGCCCCGGTGAGGTTCTGCTCATTCGCCGGAAGAATCCACCTGCAGGATGGGCTTTGCCCGGCGGTTTTATCGATTACGGTGAGTCCGCGGAAGACGCCGCCATCCGAGAAGCTCGCGAAGAAACAGGCCTTGCAACGCGCAACCTTCAA
>CBDVDL010000383.1:0-1646 GCA_965372735.1 uncultured Alphaproteobacteria bacterium
GGGAAGTGTAAAGGAATTAGCCAGACTATCGACCTGATTCCCCAACGTCCAAGGCGTAAAACTCACAGTGATGGTTAAGGTGTCCGCCTTGACGACCTCTTCTCGCCAAAGAGCGGGTAAGTTTGTTGCCGCTTCCGGCATATAAGCGGATATGCGATAAGTCCCCACGCCAATTTCCGGAAAGATTTGCGGTGGTGTTTGGCCTTCGGCTTTTCCATCGAGTAGAAGCGTTACACCATCAGGAACTCCGAGAAGCTCAATCGCACCCGTATCCGCCGGACCTGTTAAAAGCGACACTTGAATGGTATCGAATTGGAGCACTTCCACTACTGTATCAGCGGGAAGAAAAAGCGATTTCCGAACAGAAAGATTTCGTGATCCGATCGGAATCCCACTGACCACTGCAGGTGTTCGCTGACCTTTCACAACATCATCAATTGTAATGCGCGCATCGAGGATTTCTGTTTGGGTAGAATCGAACAGACGGACTTCGATAGAGCCGGTTTGAAGTTCAGATGATTCTTCAATTGCGCAGCCCAACCACCAAAAGCTCAGCAGTATAATCCCGACCCACTTCATATCGTCTCATCATTCTTTCCCCAGAACTTCGCCAGAAAGCGAGCATGGCAGCGGAAAGCCAGCCGCGGGAGATTATCTTCTTTGAAAAATCCAAGGTCTATCGCATCGTCGCCCGCCTTCGGCTCACCGCTGAGAATCTCTACGGTATAACATACAACAACAATATCTCCGTAGATCGTCCCTAAATTACTACAGGCGTCTAAGATGCCCAGGATTCGACATTCCAGATTGGTTTCTTCTTTGACTTCGCGTACCGTGGCTGCCGCGATCGTTTCTCCGGTTTCGATGAAACCGCCCGGAAGACACCAATCCCCTTTGCCGGGTTCGACAGCCCTCTTAACGAGAAGAACACCGCTTTGCTGTTCGATGAGGGCTGAAACAGCTGGAATTGGATTTATATAATGAACATGATTGCAGCTTTTACAAATAAGGCGCGGGTGATTGTCAATAAGTTCTGTTGTGAGAGGTTCTCCGCAAGCGCTGCAATATCGCAATGTCATCATCTTATTTCTTCGATGCCGCGTCTCGTATAAGAGAGCGAGCGATTACCATACGTTGGATTTGATTTGTTCCTTCATAAATCTGTGTTATTTTGGCATCGCGCATGAATTTTTCAATCGGATAATCGCGCATATAACCATAGCCGCCGAAAATTTGAACAGCGTCTATCGTCACCTTCATCGCCACATCCGAAGCCATCAGCTTACACATCGCGGAAACTTGGCCGATGTTTTTCGCTCCAGAGTCAATCATGCGAGCGGCGGCATAAACCAGCGCACGCGCTGCTTCGATTTGTGTCGCCATATCTGCCAGCATAAACTGGATTGCCTGTAGGCTTGCAATCGGCTGACCGAATTGAACGCGCGTTCGCGCATAATCCACGGCAAGGTCGAGCGCACCCTGAGCGATGCCTAAAGCTTGAGATGCGACGCCGGGTCGGGATTTGTCCAGCGTTTTCATGGCGACTCTGAAACCCTCACCCTCGCGTCCGATGCGATTTTCTCCAGGAACGATGCAGTCATCAAAAATTATTTCGCGCGTTGCGGAGGCGCGAATTCCCATTTTAT
>CBDVDL010000384.1:0-1630 GCA_965372735.1 uncultured Alphaproteobacteria bacterium
ATCCGCAGCGGTCCCGCGACCTCCTCCCGGTCATCATGCAACGGGCATGCTGTCACACTTAGCACTTTTCCAATACCTTCTGCTCCAATGACGTCGCGGGTCACCTTGCCCGTTTGCAGTGCGCGAATTCCTGCGGAATCTGCGCAATTTCCTGAAGCACACAGAATCTCCCGAACCTCGCGCCCTTGAACTTCTTCAATCGTGAGTTTCAGAGCAGAACAGGCCGCTTTATTCATCCACGTCACCCGCTGCTTTTCATCCGCCAAGAGAACGATATCCGGAAACGCCTCAAATGTTGATCGATAATCAATCATGATAATTTGCGCCTGTACTCTTTAGAAAAATCCTCTATATAACCCCAAATACCGGTAGAACTCACTGGGTCTTTAACATTCAAATGCTTCAAAGACAGCGAACCTCGCGCCCCAAAACCCTTTTGCAGGTTTGGAGCCGCGAGGTAGAAAAAACAGATATAAAAAATGTGCTTGGCTTAAGCCTTCATAGACGCCAGCGCTTCACCAATGATCCCAAGTGCTTCATCAATCTCGGATTCGGTAACACTCATCGGCGGCGCTAAACGTACAACGTTCCCGTACAACCCGCCTTTGCCGACAAGGAGATTGCGCTTGCGCGTCTCTTCGAAGAACTGTACCGTCGCCTTGGGATTCGGCGTTCGATTCCCCTTGGTTTCATCTTCAACGAATTCCAGCGCCTGCATGAGTCCTCTCCCGCGGACATCTCCAATCGTTCGCGGATGTTTTTGTTTCAGCGCGTCCAAACCTGCGCGTAACTGTTGGCCGAGTTTTTCGGACGTCGCCGGAATATTATCATTGACAACGATTTTCAGCGTCTCAATCGCCGCCGTGCAGCAGACGGGATTCCCTCCAAACGTCGAAATCGAAAGCGCCTTTATTGAATCGGCAATCTCCGGTTTCGCAACCGTCGCGCCAAAAGGCATGCCGTTCGCAATTCCCTTCGCCATTGTCATAATATCAGGTTTCACGCCGTAGTAGTCGATGCCGAAAATGCTTCCTCCCGTGCGACCGAACGCGGTCTGCACTTCATCGCAGATAAAAATGCCGCCATATTTCCGTATAATTTCAACGGCGATTTTAAAATATTCCTTCGGCGGAACGATAAAACCGCCTACGCCCTGAATCGGCTCCGCCAAAAACGCCGCGACCCTGCCGGTGGTGGTGGTTCGAATCAATTCCTCGATATCCTGCGCGCAGGCCATATCACACGACGGATATTTCAATTTGAAAGGGCAGCGATAACAATAGGGCGAAACCGCATGTTTCACTCCGGCGAATTGCGTAGGCAAAGCGCGCCAAGTGGAATGTGCCGTCAAGGCTTGCGTCACCAACGTGCGTCCGGAATAGCCGTGGCGAAGCGCGACGATTTCACTCCGTCCCGTGTAGAGCTGCGCCAGCATGACGGCTGTCTCGTTCGCTTCCGAGCCTGAATTCGTGAAGAACGATTGCTGAAGGTCTCCGGGAGTAACGCCCGCGAGCATCTCCGCAAAATCCACAATCGGCTCCGTCGGATAGAGCGTCGTGACGTGTCCGAGTGTTTACAGAAGGGACGAACGCGGTGGACGCCTGCGCAGGTCCGCGTGAGCGAGCGGGGG
>CBDVDL010000385.1:0-1609 GCA_965372735.1 uncultured Alphaproteobacteria bacterium
ACGTTCAGCGATATCGCGTGGAGTTTTTCGAGCCAGTTTTGTTAGAAGAAAAGCAACATTCGTCGCGATATCTCCGTGAGAGGGATCCTTTGGTTTCTCAAATTGTATCTTTGATTTAGAGAACTTCAAGTCTGCAAAAACTTTTTCAATCGTCTCTTTGATTTTTTCTTGCAGATATTTTTGAGGATTTCTCCGATATATCTTATGGAACTTCATGCTTTCCGGGCGCCGCGACTCTTGGTACGCTTCGTTTTGGATTTTGTTCGGGAAGCGGCCTTCTTTTGGGGAGTTTTACTTTTCTTTTTCGCTCGCGCAGCTTTTCTTTTCAAATAAGCGTCGTCAAGCACACGAATCCGCGCGTCTCCCCATAAATCTTCCAGATTGTAGTAATCGCGCCAAGCGGGTTGAAAAACATGCACGACAACATCAGAATAGTCGAGCAAAACCCAGCGCCAATTTCCGTAGCCTTCTTGATGATAGACTTTAATGCCCTGCTTGGACATATCCCGTGTGATATGGTCAGCGATTGCTTTGACGTGCTGCTCAACACTTCCGGTGCAAATGACAAAGAAATCGGTCATGGCGTTGAGCTTGCGCAAATCCATCAGCACAACATTTTCAGCATTCTTTTCCAAAGCTCGCTCGCCCAGACTGACGGCGAAACGTTCTACATGACTTAGTGTCAGGTGTTACCTCGCTTCTATTTACTTTTATAACGCTCGAAATCAAGTGTGATAATCAGCGGTTTACTTTTCTGTACTGAACTTCAGGTTTTTGTAATCCCCACCGACAATAAGCGTTACATCAATATCGACCAATTTTTCATCGCGCTCGGTGCGCACTTTATCCGGATGAATACCGAAACTGTCAGCTAACGCCAACGCTCGACCACGTTCTCCGACTCGATCAAGTACGAGCGTTTGTTCATAACTGAAACGGTCAGCGTTGCCGATTTCACGCACATCAAAACCGCTTCGCCGAAGAGCGGGTGAAACCATTTTACCAAGACCCCGCACTCCACAACCATTCAAAACCTGAACTCTCGTCGGTGTATCCCATACGGGAGGAGTCGCTTCACGGCTGTCATCACTCAGCAGCGTATCCGTCTTAACTTTTTGTTCCGTATCTTCCAGCGCAGGTCTGATAAAGGATTCCATCTGCGAAAGAGTCTGATCAACCGTCATGGGTTCCGAGGCTGTTTCCGGAACGCCGCCGGTTCGCACAACTAACAGCCCGATAGTGAAGAGCTGCAGCGCGATTAAAAGAATCAACAAGCTGTAGAGTTGCTTATGTGCCGGATCCAACGGAGTTCGCTTTGTCGGTTTGGAAGAAGGATAAAAACGGCGTGCCAATCTTTAAGCCCTCACAAAAAAGACCGAGCAGAGAGTCTCGGTCTCAGGACAACACGACGGGGGAGCAGCATAGGGCATGTGCGCCCTTACGGCCGAAGCCCATAAGGAAAAATCCTTTGCGTTCCCCAGCCATAATACCCGTAGCGATTGTAATCGGGAACCATCCCGCGGAAGGCGCTTACTTGTAGGAAAAAATTCCGCGCAGGGCGCCAGCTCAACTCGGCTCCTCCCACAAACTGGTTTCCATAGTTCGCAGG
>CBDVDL010000386.1:0-1600 GCA_965372735.1 uncultured Alphaproteobacteria bacterium
CCGGTTTTTTGGCCGGTTGCCGTGGCTTCCTCGAACGAACCGTAGTCGAAATACGTGATCCCAAACGCGCCGACGCCGAGTTTGGCAAACGGCTGCGCGTAAGCGAGATGCCCGGAGTTGAAATCAATCACATGCTTCAGGTAGCCCACGGAACCTTTTCGAGTTTTGATGGTCGCCAAAGCTGCGGGGTTCCAATACAGCGCGGCTAAATCTCCCGCGACAGCCATCTGGCTTCCCGCGAGAGCGGCTCCGCGCGCGGCGGGTTCCAGTCGGAGAAGTTCAAACCCGGTTGTCCCTGCCGCCCCGGCGAAAACAGAGGGCACAAAGATGAGCAGTACAAGGATGAAGGTCAATGTGATGCGTCCCATACGAAACCTCGTTTCAGTAAAGCTAACCTTGAAAAATTTACGAAACAGTCCGGCGAATGTCAATACTCATCATCGGAACTATAATAATCTTCCGTTGTCCCGCCGATAATTTCTGTTTGTTCTTCCTCTTCCCATTTCTTTAAAATCCTCCGTCGCCGCAGCCAGGCAAACAGCCCCGCCAGCGCGAGAAACGGCAGGAAGATAACCCCCAAATAGAAGTGCCAACTCTGAAAGAATGAGAAGCGATAGTTCTCCCGCAGGTATTCAAACCACTGGCCTTCAAACTCCCCGATGTGAATTCCGAAAGCTCGGATGAAAGCTTTATCCGGAGTTAAGCCGTCTCGAAGCGCTCCAACATAGCGGCGCACTCCGTCCCACCCGTAGTTTTTCAGCAGCAAATCAACCGCCGTGATGGACTCGGCGTAAGCCAGACTTGCTTCGCTGGCGCGCATTTGCATCACGCGTTCAATTTGATAAAAATTGTGGACGCGCCCTGAAAGCACCGCCTGAGAAATCAGACCGGTGCGCAGATGCAGACTCTCGCCGGAAAGCGTCTGCGCGAGACCTTCATCAAGCCAGCGAGGAATAAACGCATCCGGTTTGCCGCTGCGCAATAGCAAATGCACCAGCTCATGAATCGCCGTAACGTAAAACGGGCGCATCGGATCGCCAAAGCGAGGAGATTTCAGAATCGCAACCCGATAATATGGATTGGAAATCCCCTGCGCCCAGTCAGGGATTCCTCCGGTGACGCGCCGCCATTCCTCACGCGTCGGCGTGATGATAAACGTGACGGTGTCTTCGAGTGGAATGCCGAGCGTCGTTTCCAAACGACGGACTCCCGCATAAAGACTGCCCCAGAGAGCGCGATACGTTCCAGCATCTTCCTGCTTGAAGAAAACCTGAAACTGCGCCGAATCCGCCCGCAAATATTCATTTGATGGGGCTTGAGCGAAGCCGAGACTCGGCAGAAGGAGCCACACCAAAGCCCACATCGTTATCCGAAATTTCCGCCGCAACGCTGATGCTGCTAATTGAAAACGCACGCTTACTTCAAACCCAACCGGCTGCGCAGTCGCTGCGCATCCTTTTCAGGCATGCGAACTCGAAGGCGCAACTTGTCTTTATAACTTCGCTGTGAAAGAACTTCGCCGTACTTATGAATCTCAGCCAAAAGCGAACCTTCTTCCGGACCAATCGAAAAGGTTCCTTCCCAATAACCTAACGTCGAA
>CBDVDL010000387.1:0-1581 GCA_965372735.1 uncultured Alphaproteobacteria bacterium
TCTCAAACGGGCGGGGGACCCACTTCTTCATCCATCCCGTAGACCCCATCCTCGAAACGGACATAGATGGGGGCGGCGGTACGGAATTATTCGCTCCACCACTGACGAAAAACCTCATTGGGTTCTGCAACACCATGACGCCAGACGCACCGGTTCCCGCCGTGCGCATTGCTCTCCGCGATCATAGAGTAGACGGTAGCATACATGACCTTGCCGCCGAATTCTTCGCCCCCGAAGATTTCAAATCGGCGGATCATCAATTTGAAGGTAAATTCGACGAATTTGGACAATTCACCGGTACGCTCTCAATTTACGGCGGAAAGCCGATAAAATACGTCCTCCCTTGGAATGGAGCAAGAGGGAAAACGACAAGTTGCGGACCGTTTCGACTGAAAATGGCGTACATACAGGGGAGGCAAAGCGAATCTCGTCTTCCTCCGGAGATATATGGACCAATTATAAATAAACTGGACCAGATTGGCGGAGTTTACGTGTACCGCGACGGAATCCGAATTTTGCCCTATGGTAATTCGGACTATGACTGGCTGGGCATAGAACGCCGCCGCAGCAAATCAGCCAAGGATTACTTTTTCAGCTATAGGCGCACATTTGGAGTCGTCGAGATAAGCAAAGAAGTGAACCCTATGCTCATCGAGAAGGCAGGACGCGAGGGGTTCATGGAAAATGCGGCTTACCACCAAGTGCGAGAATTAGTCCAGAACTTTCTCATCGAGGTGGTACGCGAATATTTCCGCAAAGGAAGCGACCTCGCGGGAGATTTCTGGAAAGTGAAAGAGGAGTTTGACCGGCAGGATAAGCTTCTTAAAAAACGCGAGACGCGGAAATCGTATAAGAAACAAAAATTTGCCTCGGAACTCGGAGATTTTTTCCAGAAAATCGAGAACGACGAACCCAAAAACGAAGAACTCAATATCAAAGACAGCACCGAGACGAAGCTCGCTACCATCAGCACACTGATAGAAAACAATCCCGAAGAAGCGGGGAGACAACTTCTGAAAGTTGAGGCAGCATTTCGGACGGAAATGGCGGATATTCGCAAACATTACTCCATCACCCGACCGCGAGGCATAGGTCTTACCAAGAATCAGCTGGCTAACTGGAACGCTTATCAAAAAGAAGCGGATGAACTCGAAAATAATCAATTCAAACCGTTGGAAGATTATCTTCAAAAAGAAATTAATAAAGCCTTCGCGTCAATATCCGGCTACGTTGACAAACGGCGGCGCATCGATCAGATGCTACAAGAAATGAAGACGGATACTGAACGTGATGCAAAACGAATGAGAACGGAAACAACCGATGAGGCAAAAAGCCTTCAGGATAAAGTCCTAACCGAAGTCAAAGAACATATGGAGGCCATACAAACCGTTTTGAAAGAGACACTTATCGGATTCGAACAAAAGGATATCTCGGCATTATCGGAAATTGAACAAGAGAAGTACCGAACGGATATTGCGCATGAACTTGAATCCGCGTCTACAAAGGAACTCAAAGCATTAGAAAGTGTCCGCGACCAGATTGCCATGCTAAACGAAGCATTGGCAAACGACGAGTCCATCA
>CBDVDL010000388.1:0-1577 GCA_965372735.1 uncultured Alphaproteobacteria bacterium
CAAAACTACTACATGAAATACGGTCTCCATGACAGCCGTATGGAGCTCGAAGACAAACATCACAAGCATAAAAATATTGATGTCGGGCCGACCATTATTCATGATGCCGAGCGCTGCGTCTTATGTTCGCGCTGTGTCCGATTCCTTCGGGAAATCACCGGCACCGGCGAATTAGGCATCTTCGGACAGGGAATGACATCGGAATTATCAGGACTTCCCGGTCAACCGCTGGATAATCCATATGCGGGCTGTGTCGTGGATTTATGTCCGGTGGGCGCGTTGACAGACAAAGACTTTCGTTTCAAGCGCCGCGTCTGGTATCTGAAGAAAATTCCTTCGATTTGTCAGGAATGTTCCCGCGGCTGCAACATCGAAATTCACTACGAAATGCATCGCGACTACAAAGCGCTTGGGCGTCGAATACAACGTTTGAAACCGCGGTATCATGAAAAAGTCAACGAGTGGTGGATGTGTGATAGGGGACGCTACAGTTATCACAGCGTTGACGCTCCAGATCGATTGGCAGCGCCGCAACTTCGCTCATCGAATGGGCACGGCGCGCCAGATATAAAGCATGTGATTCAAGAAGTCGCCCAAGCCATCAAAAAAACAAAAGAAAAACACGGAACGAAATCAATCGCTGTTCTGGGCAACGCCCGCTCCTCGAATGAAGACCTTTACCTGCTCCAGCGTCTTTTCAGTAAACATCTCGGTGTTCATAATTTGGATGTTACGCTGAAAAGCGAACCTACTTCAAAAGATGATGATCTCCTGCGCAAAGCCGACGCGACTCCCAACCGACGGGGAGCTTTTGAAATCGGCGTGCAATCCTCGAAAGGACGGCTGTCCGGCGACGAGATAGTAAAGGCTGCGCTATCTGGCGATATTCGTGTGCTTATCGTTGTGCGCCACGACCTGAGCCGCGCGCTTTCCGAAGAACAACTGCAAAAGCTTGGGAAACTGGACTACCTGCTTTACCTCGGAGAACACACCGGAGCCATGACCGACATGTCGCACGGAGCGATTCCCATCGCGATGTGGGCGGAACGCGAAGGAACCTATACGAATTTCCAGGGGCGCGTTCAGCGAACGACACCGGCATTCCCTCCTCTGGGGCAGGCGCTTCCCGAATGGGAAATCTGGAAAATGCTGGCCGGAGAAATGGGACTGACGATTAAAGCGAAGACGCCGAAAGATGTCTTTACGGACTTGACTCGAAACGTCGCCGCCTTTAAAGAATTAACATGGGAAGACCTTGTGCCGTCCGGAAAGATGCTGGCGTGGGTGCCGGAACCGCCTCACCGGAAAGTTCAAACGTCCTCTCCTCTGGAATAAAATCGAAGACGCGTCATAAACTTAAAATACCCTTATGCTTCTGATTGTTGAAACTCTCATCGCGCTTGGAAAAATCACCTTTGTCATAGCATTCGTCTTCTCCTTTGCGATACTGCTGACATGGGCAGAGCGCAAGCAGCCTGCTTTGATGCAGGACAGACTCGGCGCAAACCGGGCTCCGCTTTTCGGGCTTCGTCTCTGGGGAATCTTTCATTCCATCGCTGAGACATTCAAGCTTGTGT
>CBDVDL010000389.1:0-1577 GCA_965372735.1 uncultured Alphaproteobacteria bacterium
TGATCCGCACAGTTCGCCGATATGGGAACATTTAGGAGATGTTTATCAAAGCAGCGGCTCTTCTTCCAAGGCTCGGAAATATTTTCGGAGAGCTCTAAAAGAAGATCCGGAAAGCGAGACAGTCAGGAGTAAACTTGGCCTATAGATTCTTGGGTTTGCTTCTTCCTCTTTTTTTTCTGACCGGTTGCGCAAGCCGCGCCGTTCTGCAAGCACCCGATGGAAATCGCTGGACCGCGGAAGATGTGATTCATTTGCACATTGACCGCTCTACAGCTTGGGAATCTCTCTTTGCGGCGATGAAGGTGAAACTGGAAGTGGGAGACAATCGGTGGAGTGCTTCCGGGAGTCTCCAGTACCAAGCGGGAGAGCAGATTAGTTTCCAATTCCGGAAACCTTATCGGCTCGTCTTGGGAGATGTTTTCCTGACACCGACGCGTCTTGTCTATTGGCCGCCGTTTTCGACACCTCAGGTCTTCGAGGAGTTTGATTCCCTGTCTTTGGTGGATTTCTTTCCTCTCGAACTGCCCAATTGGGACGTGCGGGATATTATGCCGTTTCCTTTTGGAGCGCGGTCGAGTGGGTTTCAACTGGATACAGTGATAACCTCCGGGGATACGTATCTGCTGAATGGCAGGTCGGCAAATGCTAGGCATTTTCTGGTCGCGTCGGCGATTCGTGGAGAGATACTGACGGAAAGAATCGAGAGGGACGGTCGGGAGCCTCTTCTGAAAACATACCGAAAATATGTGATTCGCGGAAACTGGTTGATTCCGACAGAAATTCAGTGTGAAGCAGAAGAGAGTGGCATTTCCCTGACGTGGAAACTCATCAAACCTGCTCTGCGTGCAGCGCCTCGAAATTCAAAATTCTAAAACCATTTTATCATTCAAGTGGTCATCATGTCTGACAGACCGAAAGTCTCCATAGTTATCCCGCTCTACAATGAAGAAGAATCTTTGCGGGAACTTCACGCCCGCATCGCTGATGTTTGCGATAAAGAGAATCTATCGCGCGAAATTCTTTTTGTGGATGATGGCTCTACGGAAAAATCCCTGCAGGTGCTCAGGGAACTCCGCGAGAAAGATTCGACGATTCGCATCTTCTCATTTCGCAGAAACAATGGCAAATCAGCGGCGCTTCAAACCGCTTTTTCTCGAGTGCGAGGTGATTTTGTCATTACGATGGATGCGGACCTTCAGGATGACCCTCAAGAAATTCCGGCGCTTATCGCAAAGTTGGAAGAAGGCTATGATTTGGTATCGGGCTGGAAACGCAAACGTCACGATCCAATTTCGAAAACGCTGCCGTCGAAATTCTTTAATTTTGTGACGGGTTTTCTTTCAGGCATTCGTCTCCATGATTTCAATTGCGGTCTTAAAGGCTATCGCAGAGAGGTTGTCGAAAGTTTAGATGTCTATGGAGAGCTTCATCGATTTCTTCCGGTCTTGGCTCACAAACAAGGATTTCGCGTTACCGAAATTCCTGTTCAACACCACGCTCGAAAATACGGAAAAACGAAATTCGGCATCGAGCGATTCCTAAGTGGATTTCTTGATTTGATTACCGTGACTTATCTG
>CBDVDL010000390.1:0-1523 GCA_965372735.1 uncultured Alphaproteobacteria bacterium
GAACTCCGCTCTTTCAGGTTTCTCTCAGGAAAGTTGGAGAACGCCTTCGGGCACATCCGTGGATTCGGACGGCAACCGCCATCCGCCGTTTGCCTGACACGATTGAACTGCAAATTGAAGAGCGGGAACCTGCCGCGCTGGTGAGCGCACACAGTATCTGGTCAGTGACATCGGATTCGATTCTCCTCCCGCTGGATACTCGCGCACAAAGCTGGAACCTGCCGCTCTTGCGGCTGCAAACAAAAACATCTTTTCTGCCGGGAGACAGCCTGCGCGACACTCGCGGCTGCGCCCTGCTCTCAGAACTCGCATCGCTCAAAGATTACGCTCCGCGTCTCTGCCCTAACCTTTCGGAACTCTACTGGAATCGGGGAGAAATGTGGGCGGTGTTTCAGAAGGGAAATGTCGAGGTGCGGCTGGGAAACGGTACGGGAGAAATCGGCTGGAAATCACTGGAAAAACTTCTTGCAGGACTCGAAGCACGCCAGCGACTAACAGATGTCAAGATGATTGATCTGCGCTTCACCGGACGCATCATCGTCAGCTATCGCGACGCTTCATAAATAATGACGGAGCAAGGATGAAAAAACCCATGTCCTTTTCAAACATCGTCTGCGGACTTGATATCGGCACAACGAAAGTCACCGCCATTATCGCTGAAACGAACGATGAGGGAAACCTCCAACTTCGGGGTTTGGGATATTGTCCGTCTCACGGACTGCGCCGGGGAATTGTCGTTAATCTTGAAGAGACCACCGCTGATATCGAGCGCGCACTTCAAGAAGCCGAACGGGAAGCGCAGATACAGGTGAGTTCCGTTTGGGCGGGCATTGCCGGAGAACATATTCGCGGCATCAATTCACGGGGAGTCATTCCGGTAACACGGCAGCGCAGCGAGCCTATCGGTGAAGTCACCGACATCGATGTCAAACGCGTTGTCGAAGCGGCCAGCGCTATCGCCCTTCCTATGGATCGCCGCATGATTCACACGTTCCCGCAGGAATTCATCGTGGACAAAGAACGCGGCATCAAAAAGCCTGTCGGAATGGCTGGCGTTCGTCTTGAAGCCGATGTGCATCTGGTGACCGCAGCGGTTTCCTCGATGCAGAATGTTTACAAGTGCGCCCGGCGCGCCGGCGTAACCGTTCGGGAAATCGTACTGGAACCTCTGGCGTCCGCTTATGCTGTGCTGACTCCCGATGAACGAGAACTTGGCGTGGTGCTGATTGACCTCGGCGGCGGAACATCCGACATCGCGATTTTTTTCGACGGCACCATTCGCCATACGGCGGTCGTTGCCTACGGCGGCGATTACGTCACTCGTGATATTGCTCATGGTCTGCGAACCCCTCTCGAATCCGCCGAAAAAATAAAATGCGAACACGGCGCCGCTACCGAGCAGGCGATTCGTCAGGATGAACTGATTCAGATTCCCGGCGTCGGCGGACGTCCTCCGAAAAAAATATCGCGCTCGATTCTTGTCTCGATTATCAGGCCGCGTCTCGAAGAAATCCTAACCATGG